>JACMMD010000332.1 GCA_014379235.1 Anaerolineae bacterium | reverse complement strand
GTGTATACGCAGTCATGATTATGAACGTCATGCAGCAGCAGCACATTACGCGCATAGTGCAGGCTGCGTGACACGTATAAGAACTCGTCGCCGACACTCAGTTCTTGCACAGATAGGTTCGGCGGCAGCAAACGCATCAGATAGAGGCGCATATTGGGCGAGCGCGTGATGTTGTTGTGGATGACCAAGCTGGTGACGATTTGCCCCATCGGAATCCCCGGCGAAGCATTCAGCGTTTGGCTACTTTGCTCGGCAGCGATATTGACTCGCAAGCGGTAGCCACCGGGTTCGAGATACACGAGGTCATTCCGCGAATGCACCTCTTGAACCTGTACGCGGATTTCACCGATCAAGCGGCCTGCGTTGCTGGATTGATTGAGCGGGTGGTACAAACGCAGCCAACGATCACCATCAAGCGGGACTTTCTCCGCACCGAGTTCGTACTCATCAATCATCAGCCGCGTTTGCCCCAATTTGGAGATGTACCACACTTTGCGCTGTTCGTCGTAGCTCAACCACGCGACACCACGCGATAGCAGCGGCAGCGTTTTGGCAGAGATGAAGTAGCGCAGGTCGATGTCGGGCAGCACTTCGTTGGTGTCGTCAGGCTTGCCCATGAGCAGACCGTTTTTGCCGCGAGAGGTAAGTTCGACATCGCCGCGTGAAAAACGCAGGATTTTGTCTCCCGGTTGCAAGCGTTCGGGTAGCTGCGTAGGCTTGGATGGCTGTGTGAAAACGATCAGCCGATCACCCGTTTGTACGTCAATGTCCCGCACACGATGAATCATTTGCAGGGGACGCGCTACCTCTAACGTGCTGGCATCGACGTTGGCTTCCACTTGAGTCAGGTAGCGGGCCATTTCGCCAATAGTGACACGCCCGCCAAGTTGAAGTGGGTAGCTCTCACTGGCATGAACCATTACGGTTGATAGCTTGACCGACGCCACGTCGAAACTTATCCTCTGCCTGCCCGACGGTTACAGATCGGTACGGATGAAATCGGATATATCTTGCTGCGCGTTCGAGTGGAAGATGACCTTCGTTTCACCGATTTCGATTTCCGTGACTGGCTCAAGTTCGTAGAGCTTGAAGCCTTTAAACAATTTCCCTTCGATGCGAGCTTTGGTGTTGCGTTTACGGTTAGCATAGTACCAGTGCTTCTTGCGCCACATGATGATGCCATGCTGGCGTGAGATATTGGCATCGTCACCGAGATTGACATCATTGGATGAGCCGCGCCCAAGCGTCAGCGTTTTCTTGGTCAGCGTATGCGATTGGGTTGCGCCGTTGCGATGGACGGTGATCGCCAGTAGTTGATCGCTCAGGTCGTGCTTATCAGGATTATTGATAAGGCGGCGGATACGCGCCCGGCCAACTTGAAAAATCATTAGCAGATTGAAAAGAACGAAGATGATGATAAAGGCGATGGGCACTGACCAAGGATGATCGAACAAGGTTGGGCGGATGATAATGGGCGCTTGCATCGGCGGCGCCGCGTAAGAGAAGGCGATGATATTGCTTGTGCCGAGAGGTTGCAGCGTGCCTGCACCGCCGGGAATGACAGCGCTCACTTGCAGTTCTTCACCGGGCGCGATAGTCGGGAACAAGCGCTGAATTTCCGCCTGCATGTTAGCGACTGTTAGAGTGGCGCGCCCATTCTGAACGGGCGCTGTACCTTGCCCAAGCGGATACGAAAGGTTAGGCGTTGACAGCGCACTGATGACAAAGTGAATATCGGGCAGTTCCAGCGTGGGGTCGGTTGTGACCTCGAACGTGACCGGAGCAGTAAGCGCGGTCAGTGCGCCGCCTGTCACGTTGAACTGTAAAACCTGCTGCGCGAAAATTTTGAGCGTTCCGGGTGTGGTGGCTAAGATGTCGCCATTGTGGTCACGAAGCTGCGCGCCGATGGTGTACTCGCCGGGACTCATCGTCGGCGTGTTGAAGTTGAAAACTGCGCTGTCGGAGTCTTGAATAGGTTCGTTGTTGACCCAAAATACGATGTTGGTTTCATCCTCCCCAAGCGGCGAATCGACAGTTACCGCAATATCAACGGGTGTCGTGGTATTGATGTCGTCTGTTCCGCCGATGAAGCCAATGCTGTGCGTGAGGACTTCTACCGGACAGGTAATTTGTCCGGTCAGTGTGGAGTTATTGGCGGTCTCGACAACGATGTTGAACAAAATTTGTTGGTCGGCCACGCCTGCCAGACCACGCATATCCACTGTCATTAAGATTTCGCTGTTCAGCGATTGCACGAGGTCGTCCAAGCGATCTGAAACTGCCTCTTCAATGGTCGCGCGGGTATTCTGGCGCTGGTTATAAATCCACGAGTAGCCCTGAGTAGCCGACGACAGTGTGAACAATTCCTGCTCGTCGGGGATGTCGCGGGTATAGAAACCGATGCTGTAAATCTGTGCGTTGGCGGCACGAGCGCGGGCCAGAATATCGTCCGACGAGGCTTGCAGCGTACTCCGGCGCGCCGAATCCGTCAGCACAAGCACGGTCTGGCGCACATTCTGGTTGAATTCCATTTCGGCCAGCGCTTGCAGGATGGCATCATAGAGACGGTTGTCGCCGCTTTGAGTACGCAGGTCGATCATGTGCTCGTTGATGAGGCGGTTTTTGTCGAAATAAAAGGCGGTGGTCGGTGAGACGGTATTGCTGAAAGTCACCAGCGCGACGGCATCTTCCACCTGCAACTGTGGCACAAGACGGGTGCTGATAGCGCGAACGATTTCGTTGACTGGAACGGTATCCGTTGTGTCAAGCACGATCACCATTCGTAGCGCATCACGCTCGGCGAGGCTAATGGTGACCCGTTCAGGCGCAACTTGTTCACCGGATGCGGTGGTGATGTTGAACGTATATTGATCTTGGGGGAGTGCCAGTCCGTCAGAGCCAGTCAGCGAAGCATGAATTTGCGCTGAATAGGTCTCCGCCGAGAAGTCGCAGCGATAGGTTAGAAAGGCTGCCTGCCCCGATGTTATTGTATTTTCTTGTGCAGAGACCGCAGCAGCAAGGCATAGGAGAACCGTGCCGATCACGGCGGCTATCTTTGCTGGCGTTCTACAAATTTCCAAACTCAACCTCATTAAAAAGCTCCCATCTTTGGTGTAACGCATTCTACGGCGCTTATGCTGTCACTTTTTGTTCGGCTATAACGTAAAGTCATCGTGTCCGTCGATGCTGCTTACGCTCCCTCAAGGGTGCTGGTTGGGACTGCGCGCAGGGTACTGGTCGGCTCGGCAGTCGCAATCGTCGGCTGCGGCGTAAATGTGGGCGTGGGCGATACCGTCGGTGCCACAGTATTGGTCGACGTTGGAGTGCGCGTCAGGGTAGCCGTCGCCGCCGGTGGTTCAGCCAAAATGGCCGGACGATTACCACTAAGCACCATACCAAGTAAGATCACCCCGACCAGAATTACCGCTGCAACGAGCAGCCTTACAGCGGGAAAGACCCGTGTTACCACCGGATGATGGGTGATAAGTTCCTGCGACGGGCGCAGTCGGAACGACCATGCGCTGTCATAGCCTGAAAAAACACGCCCTTCGGGAGTGGATGGCGTAGGCTGCCAGGCGCTGCGGGCATTCTCTTTTGCCGCAATATCCAACATGATGATGCTGATGTTGTCGAAGTTAGCGCGCTCGTTGGCGAGCCTTATGAGATGTTCGGGCAGTTTGGCTGGGCTGTAATCGGTCATCAACTGCCCGAGTTCGGGCAGCGGCACCCGTTCGTTCAGTCCATCGGACGAAAGCAGCAGTTTATCGCCGGGTTGCAGTCGTAAGGTGATGAAGTCTGGCTCAATCGTGTCGCCCTTGCCAATCGCTTTCACGAGAACCGTGCGTCCCAATGATGATTGTTTACCACTGCCATCGTCCCGCGCCTTGGTGGTTTTGGAGTGGTCGACGGTGATTTGCTTAAGCGTATTCGCGTTCCAATAGTACAGGCGCGAGTCGCCAACGTGAACGATATAGGCATCCCAACCTTGAATGACGACGGCGGTGAGGGTGCTGCCGGAGATAAACGCGGACATCTTTGCAAAGCGGCGCACTTCTTGATTGATATTGACGACTGCTTGCTGAAAGATTTCCTGCCAGTCCAGATCGAATTTGACGTTCTTGTGGAACGTAGCTAATAGATATTGGATGGCAAACTTGCTAATGTGTTCGCCCGCTTCACCACCGCCAACGCCATCAGCAACGGCGAATAGGAGTGCGCGAGGATGCTTGTAAATACCGATGGCATCCTCGTTTTGCGGATTAACCGGGCCGCGGTCAGTCATCCAACCCGCGTTAACCACCGCAGTAGCAGGCAGCAAATTCCACGAAAACAACTCGCAGCGAAATTCCCGCTGACCTATGGTCAGCGGCACGCCCTGCTTCAATACGGCGAAGCGCTCGAAGGTTTCGCCATTCACTGTTAGCGGCGCTTTGCCACGATATTCCATGATAATCGGCCCGCCGTGCTTCTGCGGGTTAGCCTGTCGAAAGCGCAGTTGAACGATGTCTTTGCTCGTCGTTCCGGGCAAAGTAAGGTGAGCTTCGCTGCGACCAATCGCAGTCCCGATGTGGACAACAATGCGTTCCTGACTATCGTTAGCGACGAAATGGATCTGCGAAAATTCTGCCTTAGCCATGCGCGGAAAGCCGCGTTCGACCTCTTTCGCCTCGCGCTCGTAGCGCATTGCGGCAAGGTCTTCCCAGTATTTGCCTACGCGCACTTTGCCAAAGCCTAAGAGTTTGACCTGACCCCACATCATTCGGAGTCCAGAGGGCATTCGGATATTGCTGCGGATATGCTTCAGCGATTGCAGCGAGTAGCCAACTTGGCGGAATGGCATTAATAGTCCGCGAAAGCCGGTACCTATCCGCGTCCCAAAACTATTAATGACGCCTGTAAGATTGGTTAAATAATACATGGTTTGCTCAGTGCGCTACTCTTGGGGTGCTGATTAACCCAAGTATTTTGACCCTTTTTGAGCGTGCCTGCAACATAACAGGTTGTATTTCGAATTGTGGGTGTAACGGGTGTCGAAAATGTGAAAAGTTGGACATAGATTGTAAGTAATATGCAAGTTAGACTAGAATATCCTTGTCATCATACATGCATTAATCGAAGAATCATGTGAAAAGTTTGAACACCGCTGCAATATGAGGTAATTTAATCCGGTGTTTTACAGGGGTTAGAGCAATTGGGTGCGCTGTAGACTACCATTCAGCGTCGGCATCGACGTTATCCATAGCCGTTTAGCGAGAAGCTCAGTGGACATAATTAATCAATATATCAGTCAGTATATCTGGACGGTTCCAGTCGCGCTGGCTTTGATCGCCGTGTATCAAATTTTATATTTGATCTGGTTGGCCAAAGCGCCAACTCGCAAAGAGACACCACGCCCGACGTCTCCGATCATGCCGAGTATCGGTGCTCCAATGCGCGAAAGCCTTGCGCCCGTTCCTCAACAAGTCCAGCGGCCTGCGCCGATGATGGATGCTGGTCGGACGGTGGCGGCTGCGCCGGCCCTTGCCGCGCAAAATTTCGCACGCCCGACGGAATCGGTTGGCAAGTTGATCGTGATGGGTGGGTTAAAAGACCGCTCTGAAATTGCGCTGCCGAGTGAGAACTTCTCGGTTGGGCGCTTTTATAATCCGGGAAACAATATCTTGATCGCTATGGATGAAAAGAGCGTCTCTCGTAAGCACGCGAATTTCATTTGCGATGAGCGGATACGCGAATACTATCTTGTGGATACTCACAGTTCGTTCGGGACGTTCATCATGTTGAACGGCTTTTTCGAACAGCTTCCGCCGAATAAACAAGAGCGCATCTATAATGAGGATATCGTGCGTTTCGGCAACGCCGTCACGGTTCGGTTAGTTCTACCGTGCGAAACGCGCGCGGCTATGACGCGCTTGTAGCGTTGATTTAAGGTAGCGACGTGCAACTTGAACCCGGTCTCGTAATCAAAAACTATACGCTTGAGCATTTGCTAGGTCGCGGCTCTTCGGGCGAAGTGTGGCAGGCGACGGACGGCACGCGGATTGTGGCCATCAAGTTCATGAACGAAACGCTGATGATGGCCGATGAGGCCGCAAAGCATCGCCAACGCCTCGAACGTGAAGTAAAGTCGTTGGAGCGTTTGCAGCATCCGAATATTCCGGCGCTATACGACTATGATCTGGATTATGAGCGGCCATTTCTGGTGATGCAGCACATCGGCAGCCCATCATTCGAGCGGCTGATCGCACGGGGCGAGATGCTGCAAGTGCCAGTTGAGCGCCGTTTGGAAATTCTTCACGAACTGGCGGATGCGCTTATTACAGCGCACAACGCGGGTATCATCCACCGCGACATCAAGCCGGGAAACTTCAACGGTATTGATACGCCGTACATGATCGACTTCAGCATCGCGCTCGACGACAGCGACGTTGAACACACTAATTTCAGCGTTGGTACGGCGATTTACATGGACTTGAACACCGGAGCGCCGGACAAAATCAGCGACAATTACAGCTTCGCGCTGGTGGCCTATGAGGTGCTTTTCGGCAGGCATCCGATTTTCGATGCTGGCGAGAAGATCAAGAACATGGGCGATTTCACGCGCTTTCAGGCCTTTACGCGCATCAAGGATCGGACGTGGCATCTGCCGAGCAGCATTCCGGCGGATGAACTACCGTTCGCGCTGCGCGGGGCAAATCTGGAAAAGCTCGATGCGGTCTTTGAAAAGGCGCTTGGGCCACGCGATGATCGTTATGCGAGTCTGATTGAATTTGCCGACGACCTGCGGAGCGCAATTCTTGTCCCTGCGAATGAGGCTTATCTGAGCCAGCAGGGCAATCTACCAGCGACTCCACCAAGCGCTGGCGGAGCAGAGGAAACCGAACAGCAGTTTACCCAGCTTGAGGTTCAGCGCCAGGCAGCGGAAAATCGGGCAAACACAAATATCGACGCTCTGCCGAAACGTTCAACGGCGGATACGCCAACGATAACCGAGCCGGGTGGAACGCCGAATAAGACCTTGATCTTGATTGGTGTGGTTTTAGTTATCATCGTTATTGTGGTCGCGGTATTGTTTGT
>JACMMD010000331.1 GCA_014379235.1 Anaerolineae bacterium | reverse complement strand
GCTGTTCGGTGTCGCATCACTAAACGGCGTTTTGGTCGATGGCGTTGCTTCCGGTGTCCTCGATTCGTCCGGTTCAGCGCTAAAGGGCAGCGCAGCCGGCGTTGGCGTGGCCGATGTGAAACGTGAACCCGACGTAGCTGGCAGAATATCGCGCACATTGGCCCGCGCCTGCGTATCCAGACTGCGAAGGATGGCTTCAAGCTCCGCGCCGACCTGTCGCACACTGTCGATACGGTCTTCCTTCGATTTGGACAGCATCCGGTTAATCAATACTTCGAGTGAAGGCGGCACGTCAGGGCGAAACTCTGACAGCGTCGGCACGAGGCTGTTGAGAATGGCCATCAGCGTTTGCGCCGGGGAGCCTTGATCGAATGGATTCTTGCCGGCCAACATCTCGAACAGCACCACGCCGAACGACCAGATGTCGGCGCGCTCGTCTTGCAGTTCGCCGTTGCAGGCTTCGGGGCTGAGATAGGCATACGTGCCGATCACCGAACCCGTTTGCGTCACGCGGGAAAGGTCGTCTAAGTGGGCCACGCCGAAGTCAGTCAGGCGCGGCGTACCGTCCTCAGCCAGCAGCACGTTCGCGGGCTTGATGTCACGGTGAATGATTTTCAGTCGATGAGTACGGGTGAGCGCATCGGCAAGGTCAAGCGCGATTTCCAGCACACGCGCTACCGGAAGCTGCCCCTGCTTTCGCAGCAGGTCTCGCAGTGAACCGCCGCTGACGTACTCCATGATGATGTGATACTGGTTGTTATCCTCAATCGCGTCCAGAATGGCCACGATGCTCGGATGATTCAAACGGCGCAGCACTTCAGCCTCACGGGTGAAGCGCTCCACCAGATCGGGGTTGCCTTCGACAACTTCCGATTTGAGCGACTTTATGGCAACGGTTTCGCCAGTTTTGGTATCGAGGGCACGGTAGACCGCACCCATGCCACCCTGACCAATCAAAGCAGCGATTTCGTAGCGTCCGGCGATGGTCGTTTGTTGGCTCATCAGCGACCTTGCTTCATAGATAATTGCCTAATAGTGAACACCCTATTTTATTACGAGGTGCGCGTATGCACCATGCTCGTTTAGGGCCATATTCCAGTGCGAAGCTTGCGCTTTGCATACGAACAGTGTTTACGCAGCGATCTGTGGTTGGGTTGCGTGCTGTAGGGGCGCTTCGCGAAGCGCCCCTACGATAACAATCACTGAACGCGCTTCATTTCAGTGGTTGGTCGTCCGATGAGCGCCGGACGGTATTTCAGCTTGCGATCAGACGACCACGGCGTTTCCGGGGCCATCACCAGCGCGCACAGTGCTAAAAGCGGCGCGTCATAGTTTACGCGCCAGCCCGCGAAATTTTTCCAGCACAGGTCGCGGTCAGGCTTGAGCGGGATACCCTCAGCCAGCATTCGATCATAGGCCGCATCGAATTCCTCACGGGTGATGCTGATCGGGTCATCAGGTTTGGGGTTCGGGTTGTAGTCGATGCGGAAGAAATCCGCGATATGTCGCAGCGCTAAGTAGCCAGCGCGAAGAGACAGCTCGGCCTGCGGGTCTCGCGGTAGGTCGAGCGTCGATGAGTACAGCGCGGCGGCATCTAAGACCGCGCCCGCTGCTGTAATCCACGAGTGTTCGGGGCGGGGCGAACGAAAAAACACCAGTGAGGCCAGCGACGTATGCGTTTCGTCGATGTCGGCAAACCAGTGTTCCCATTCTTCCCAGAGTGTGTGGAAGCGCCCGAAGCCCTCGATGCGATACAGACGCTCGATCATGGTGATGGCCCACGGCGGCGATCCGGCGCGCACTTCCAGCATATTGACCGACTGCTCACGGCGCGAGAACGCCGAATACATCGTCGGTAGATAAGAGATCAACAGCGCGACGATGCCCAGCCCGATGGCCGCTTCGGTGAAGTTCATCAGGATGATGCCGAAGTTCTCGTTGATGTGGTAACCGAGTGTCAGCAGCGACGAGCCGCTCAAGGTGACGGCTTCGGTGAACGGGTCGATGCCCGCGCCCCAGTACATAAACGAGTAGCCAATCAGGATACAGGCGATCCAGACCAGCGGCAGAACCAGCAGCGTTATGGGCGCGAACAGGGCCATGATAGCGTCACGCTGGGCGTAGGTTTTCGCCCAGCGCATCCGAAACTGAAAGATTTTGTTCACATAGACGAACACCATGCGCGTCAGAAACGTGTTGGCCGAACGCGGCACAACGAACGATTGAATGGCAGAACTCAGCGTCCACAATACAAAGATGCCGCCCGCCACAAAGGCGAGAATTCGCAGGATAATCATGTTGTTCCGTTGGAAAATGGGCTAGTAGTTGCCGCTAAGTGTAGCGGTTAGTGAGTTGATCGCACAACTAGAAAAACGATGAGGATGTGTTTCATATTGTAGGAGCGACCCGGCTAACCAGAACCCAACGCCAACTCAGTTTTTGGGTCGCCCGCACAAAAACAAAAACTTACCACTGTAAACTCTCGAATGGTTTAAAGGGCGACCCATGAGTCTGTGTAAGACAACGTGCTTGGTTAGAGCGGGTCGCCCCTACACGTTTTCCATTGACATACCGAAGGTTACTATTGGGCAGACACGCAAGTCTGCCCCTGCTCAGAACTGCGGGTCACGGTGTCCAGAAATACGAGGAGAGATAAGCCAGTGTCGGCTCACCATCCCAGTAGTCGATGCCGAAGGCCCACGCACCCCAGTCGAATTCGTGGCCCGGCGCGCCGGGCCGCATCATCGAATAGAACGCCAGCGAATCCATGTCTTCTGCACCATAAACGCCGGGGCCCATCAACCCATCTTGACTGTCGTAGCAGGCCGTCGTCACGTCGCTTCCAAGTAGGTCGCGCCGCAGCATCGGCACAATGACATCCGGCAATGTACCTTTCACCGGCCCCGTGTACCATCCCTCGCCCCAATCGTAATCGGTAGACGATGTGAAGATATCGCGTACTTCGCTCTCAGAAAGCCGGATGTGCCGCTCCCAATACAAGTTGCCGATGTACAGCCCCCGCGCCGGAACAATCGTTTGGGCAAGGCGTTCACCGTCGCTGTTACGAACGGCTTCGCGCACTTCTTCGACAAGGGCCAGCACATGTTCGTCGGCGCAAAAGGTTTCGCGGTCAACGTGCTGCACCACATACAGACGGTTTATCCAACCGGAAACATCGTCACCAAACATCGTTCGAACGGGCAACCACAGCGTTTCGCCAGCGGCTTTGACTTCGCCAATTGACTGGATTTCGTCGCTTACGTAAAGGCTGCCCAAAATCGGGGAGTCGGTATTCGAGTCGGCGTAAATGGGCAGCGTTTCATCAGGCGCGATGAACTGCACCTCGTAGACTGGATAAATTGCTGCATCCGGGGTTGGCGTAATGGTCTGCGCGAGCAGTCGCGGGGAAGGGTAAACAACCCACATAAGCACTATCGCAAGCAGGGTGATAAAGCCTAAACGGGCCTTCAAAATGGCGGATTCAAGATTAAAGTCGTCGTCAATGCCATGACGATGATCGTCACCAGTATGGCCGCGATGACCACTCGCAGCCACCAATCCGACGATTTGCGCTCCTTGCGGATGACGCGCAGTTCGCCGCGATACTCACCAACTTTGCCTTCTAAGCCGATGACGCGCTCGGTTAAACGGCTGCTGTCCTGTTCCCAACGTTCGAGGATGCGATCACGTTCCGCTTCGACTTTTTCCATATCCTTTTGCAAATGGCGGAACTCGTCCAACGTGCGGTGAAGCTGCGCGACGGGCACAATCGCTTCATCAGGGTCGAGCAGTGGGATATGGTCGTCATGCTGGGCGCTGCTCGAACTTGCGGCATGCGCGGCGGTGGGCGTTTCGCTAGGTGCGGCGGGGTCATCGAGTTCTAGCGCGTCGATGATCTGCTCGTGCGCGAAACCCTTCTCACGCATGTTGGCGACAGTGGCCATCACCAGCGCGTCCGCTTCCGAGAAACTGCGCGGTGAGCCGGATTGTTTGCCGGCTGCTTTAGGAGCGAGGAAGGCAGCATAATCCGACGCCCATGCTCTGACAGTACTGGAAGAAATGCGTAATCGTTTCGCCAGTTCGCTCGTTTTCATAATTATGAATATACTGCGAATATGTCAAACTGACAAAGCCTCTAGCCGTACTGTTCCTGATGGACTTTTTTCAGGCGCATGTAGTCAGCGTCCGTTTTGGCCTGTTGATACTTCTCGTAGAAAATACGCGCCGATT
>JACMMD010000330.1 GCA_014379235.1 Anaerolineae bacterium | reverse complement strand
CGCCGCCGATCAAAACACGGGCACGCGGATTTTGCAGCAGGCGCGGCGACTGCCAGATTCGCAGCGCGATGAGCGTTCCAGCCGCAGCAGCAAAAGAGAGCAGCCCACCGCGTGAAGATGTCAGCACCAACACGACGAACAATGCGCCCGCCAATGCCCACAAAACGGCGCGGAAATCACGTCCGCGCACGGTGAGCGCCCATGCAGCCGCTAACGTCACCAACGGCGCGACATAGCCCGCCAGCAGCGTACTGATGTTCATAGCGAGGGCAAGGCGCGGCGCTTGCGGCGGCAGCCAAATGCCAACTTCCGTCCAGCCTACCGATGTACCCGGAATGAAGCCCAGTCCAAAATACCATGAAGCAATTTCGAGAGCGCTCACCAGCACGACCAGCGCAGCTAAAAGAAATTGGGTCTCGAAGATGAGGCGTTGTCTTCCACGCTGAAACAGGTCGGCCAGCGCGAAGAAGAACAGCACATGAATGACCAGAAACCACACATTCTCGAACGCCATACGCGGGTCGATGCTGAACAATGCCGACGCAAACCACAGCGCTATCGCTGCATAGAGAGGGCGATTCAGCGGCGTGGCAGGCAAGCCGCGCCTTTTCCATAAGCGGCCAATGATCCACACGGCCAGCAGCACGGTCAGCAGAATGTGATGAAAAACGCGCACAGGGAAGATCAGCGTATAGTACGCTGACCCGCCGAGGAACACGAGGTAGAGCGCGAGAAAGATGAATCCGAGCCGAGAAAAACGCATAAAGCATGGCTTTCTCTTGACAAACGAGCGCTCAACCGATATTACCAGAAACGGGGGATGGTGTGCCGAAAGGATTGTATCGAGTGAAACATTACGCTTGGGCCGCCGCAATGGGATTGGTACTACTGTTTTTAACGAGCGCGTGTCAGGCGTTTCAAAGCGACGACATCGGAGCGACAGTTGCTGCTGACAGTGCCCGTTACGTTACTGAGGCAGCGGGAATCGGACAAACGGCACTCGCGCAGCAAACGCGAGTGTTATCCACCGCACAGGCAGCAGAGACTTATGTGGTCAGCATGAACGACATCAACCGCCAGCTATTGGCCACTGTTCGTGTTGTCAACCCACCAACGGCGGCTGTGTACTCCAATCCGAGCGCGGCCTTAGCCCCTGCGCCAAACGTCGAGGCTGGAACGCCAGCGCCGCCGACGTTGAGTTTCAGTGACATCAATACCGCCATCGCTGTGCGCGACTCAGACGGTTGTCCCGATGTTTTGCAGACCGAGTTTTCCGCCGATACATCGCGGATTTACATCACGGCGCGGGCGCTCAATATTCGAGCGGGCACACGTATGAGTGTCCAATGGAGTTATGACGCTGACGGTCAGGTGCGCTTTGAAGAACCGTGGACAGTGACTTCCAGCGCGTCAAGCTTTTGCTTCTGGTTTTATGCGGAACCATCTAACTTTGAGTTCACACCGGGCCAGTGGACAGCGCGCCTTTTTGCCGATGGGGTGGCG
>JACMMD010000329.1 GCA_014379235.1 Anaerolineae bacterium | reverse complement strand
GCCAGCGCTGATCCAGCCGAACGCGCCGCCGTCATCACACGCATGAAAGCGTTGATCGACGAAGCGATTGAATTCAACTCGCCGTTAGCAATGATTACCGGCCCGCGAGACACTGCTCCCGACGAACGCGAAGCGGCGACGGCAAGGCTGATTGAGGACTTGCAAGAACTCTGCGATTACGCGGCGGCACACTCACGCAGTCAACTGCTGCACATCACCTTCGAGAACTTTGACCGCGACATCGAAAAGAAGCGGCTGATCGGCCCGACATCGGAAACGGTGGCGATGGCCGACGCGATAGGGCGCTCGAATTTCGGCCTCACTATCGACCTGAGCCATCTGCCGCTGTTAGGCGAAACGTCCGCCGATGCGCTGCGAACTGCCGCGCCGCATCTCATTCACGCGCACATCGGCAACTGCATCATTGACCATCCAGAGTCAAAGTTCTACGGCGATTTTCATCCGCGTTTTGGTCATCCGTTGGGACGCAGTGATCTGCCAGAAGTGATCGACTATATGCGCCAGTTGAACGCGGTTGGCTATTACGAGCGGGCGCGTCAGCGTTTGGGCGTGATGCCGATTCTGTCGATGGAACTGCGCGCTTTCCCTGACGAAAGCCCGACGGCCATATTGGCCAACGGCAAACGAACCTTTATCCGTGCATGGAACGCTGTACGTGGAGAAGCGCGTCATGTCTAAACCCGCAATTACGGTTGTCACATGGGACAATATCGGCAATGTGCTGTTAGGGGTTCGCCTCGCAGAAGCGAACAACCACTATAAGCTCGATGCTGATGATCCCGCCGCGTTGGATGCTGCGCCATCGTTTGCCGAACTGTTCGCGGATTACGATGTCACCCTTTACGAATGCAAAACCCTCGAAGAAGTCGAGGCGCACATCGCTGATGCCGATTATCTAGTCATTCACAAAGAGAACCTTCCCGCCGATGTGCTGCGGAATGGCAAAAAGCTGCGTCTGGTGCAGCATCTTGGTCTCGATTATCGCGGTGTGCCGATGGATGCCGCCCGCGAAATGGGAATTCCAGTAGCCGCTACGCCGCTGGTCAATTATCTGGCTGTGGCGGAGCATAACTGGGCGCTGATCCTCGATTACTTCAAGCGGATGCCGTATCACCGACGTTTCATGAAAGAGCGCGGTTACGTGCAAGAAGGTTGGGGCGCTGTGCGAAGCCTCGACATTGTTCTGGCGTGTGACCGAACGCTTGGACTGCTGGGCCTCGGCGAGATCGCCCGCCCGATGGCGCGTTACGCACAGGCTTTCGGCATGAAGACCATCTATTGGGACATCCGCCGCTTCCCCGAACTCGAAGAACAGTACGGTATCGAGTTTGTAAGTTGGGAAGATTTGTGGAGTCAGTCCGACGTGTTGAGCGTTCAAATCCCGATCAAGCCGGAGACGCACAAAATCATCGGCGCGAAAGAGTTTGCGATGATGAAACCATCGGCGCTGTTCTTGAACACGGCGCGGGGTAAGCTGGTCGATCAGGATGCACTGGTTGAGGCACTGCAATCGCGCAAGATCGGCGGCGCGGGGCTGGACGTGTTCTATGAAGAACCGCTGCCGGAAGATGACCCGATGCACACGCTGCACGAGGACATCAGCTACCGCGTCACGATCACTCCGCACTCCGCATGGCAGGGCGCGTGGACGTGGGTGCGTGATTCTCTCGGCATCTGGAACAACGTGCTTCACAACCTGCGCGGCGAACCGCTTGACTATCGCGTGGAATGAGACAACCAACCACTATGCACCCCATTCAATTCGGTTACTGTGTTCCGATCTTCGCGTGGCCCGGCGGGCAGTTGTTCCGTACCCCGAACTACGCCGAACTCGATGTGTCAACCACGATGCGCCTCGCGCAAACCGCCGACGCGCTTGGCTATGATTCGCTGTGGATTGCCGATCATTTGATGCTCGGCAAGGATGAGGCCATCATGGAAGGCTGGACGACGCTGGCCGCGCTGGCCGCCTCGACCAAACGCGCCAAACTCGGCATCATCCATCAAGGGCATTTCTTCCGACAGCCAGCCGTTTCCGCCAAGAGTATCGCCACGCTCGACCAGATTTCGGGCGGGCGTTTCATCTACTTCCTTGATGTTGGCACACGCGCTGGCGAACATCACGCTTACGGCGTGACCTACCCCGACACGATGGAAGAACGCATGGCGATGCTGCTCGAAGGTTTGGAAATAGCGAAGGCGCTGTGGACAGGTGAGCCAGTCTCGTTTGATGGCCAATACTATTCTGTGAAAGACGCGGTATGTACGCCGCTGCCAGTGACCAAGCCACACCCGCCGCTGTGGTTTGGCGAGGCGCATCCGCTGGTGATCGAAGCATGTGCGCGACACGGGCAGGGCTGGAACTCAGTTCCAGTTCCCACAGCGGAACTTGAACGCCGCCTAGAAATGCTGGATGCGGCCTGCCGCGCTATCGGGCGTGACAGCGCCGAGATTGAGAAAACGCTGGAGACGCAAATCCTCATTGTGCCAGACCACGCCACGTTGCGAGACCGATTAGGCGAAATGTTGGCGCTGACTCCACCGGGAGAAAAAACGCTCGACGACGCGGGTTTCTGCGCCTTTGTCGATGGCACAAGCGACGATTTGCCCGCTGTGCTAACCGATAGCTGGCTGGTCGGTACACCCGACGAAGTGAAGCAGCAAATCGCGGGCCGCATAGCGATGGGTTTCACACATTTTATGCTGTGGTTTGCGGATGCTCCACGCGAGGACGGGATGCGGCTGTTCATCGAACAGGTCGCGCCCGCTCTGCGTACTTAAGAAAGGTCACAAGAATGCAGCTTCTTCAGCAGCTTTTCGGCCTCGAAGGAAAAGTCGCGCTGGTGACAGGTGGCTATGGCGGCATTGGCGCGGCGGTGTGTCGAGGGCTGGCAAGCGTGGGCGCGCAGGTCGCTATCGCGGGGCGCAGTCAGGAAAAGGCGCAAGCGCTGGCTGACGAGATGGGCAATGGGGCGTATCCCACCGCATTTGATGCCGCTTCCGTCGCGGAAATCCGCACGATGGTCGATGATGTGGCGGCGCATTTCGGGCGGCTGGATATTCTGGTCAACTGTGTCGGATTGAACCGTGAAGAATCCGCGCTGGACATCACCGAGGAAATGTTCGACTTCGTGTATACCGCTAATCTCAAGTCGTCGCTGTTCTTGGGGCAGTCCGCCGCGAAGCACATGGTCGCGGGCGGCGCGGGTGGCAAACAGGTGTATCTTGGTTCGGTGCGAACATCGCTGGCGCTGCGCGGACGAGGTTATGCGGCTTACTGCGCGGCCAAGGGCGGCTTGGGCACGATGACCAAACAGCTTGCCGCTGAATGGGCCCCGCACAAGATCAACGTCAATATGGTCGCGCCGACGTTTGTGCGTACTGAACAGGTTGCAGCGATGCTGTCCGACCCCACCTTTTACAGTGCGCTGACGGCGCGTATCCCGCTTGGACGTGTGGCCGAGCCGGAAGAAGTCATGAACGCGGTGCTGTTCTTCGTCTCGCCCGCGTCGGATTTTATCACGGGGCAGACGCTTTATCTTGACGGTGGCATCACCGCGACACAGTAAGGGACAGGTTCAGTCATGCGGCTTGGCTTCTGCGGGGCGTTCCTGCCCGATGACATGGACGATCTGACGCCGGAAATCTGCCAGCGAGTACGAGCGCTTGGCTTTTCGGGCATTTTTGCGCGCTTCCGCAAGAATGATCCGCACACCACACCGAGAGAAAAAGCCGAACGTGTGCGTCAGGTATTGGCTGATGAAGGGCTGAGGCTGTTTCAGGTTACGGGCTACTGGCAGAACTTGATACACTCCGATGAGGCGACACGGGGCGCTTCGGTGCGTACCGTGCAGGCCGCGTTGCGGCTGGCGAGTTGGCTTGGCGCGAGGCAGATTGATACCGGGCCGGGGTCGATGAACCCTGATGGGCCGTGGTTCGCGCATCCCGAAAACTGGACGCAAAACTCACGCAGTCAGTTGGTCAAAACGCTGAAAGAATGTGCGCCAGCCGCCGAAGAAAATGGCGTTTTTCTGAGCCTCGAAGGCCATCAGCTTGTCACGTTAGAGTCGGCGCAAGTCACAGCGGCGATACTCGGTGAAGTCGATTCGCCGTGGGTACGCAGCGATTATGACGCCGCCAACTGGATTTCACGGGAAACGGTATTCAACACGGGCGCGGCCATCAACAGTGATTTTGACCTACTCAGCCGCTTCATCATCAGTGCTCACGCCAAAGATATCTGGATTGAAAACCGCCATGCACTGCACATTCAAGATGGCAGCCCCGGCAAAGGCGTTCTGGATTTTCGGACGCTGTTCAGACGCATCGAGGCACTGTCACCGGATTATCCGGTGATCGTCGAAGGCGCAGAAACCGCTGACTTGCCCGAAGTCAGCCGACTTTTCCACGACATCGCGGCGGAGCTTTCCATCCGGGTGTTAGACGCAGATGAGACCGCTTAGTCGATGTGAAAGCCACGCTTCCAAACTGAGAAGGGAGAGGGATTATAATAGGGCGAACATGCCTGACTTGAACTGAGAAAAACGGTAATGATTAGGAATTATTCGTTAGGGCATCCCATTCCTTTTGTTGGGCGGACGAAGGAGTTAAGGGATGTCACTGAGCGTCTCATGAATCCCGACTGTCGGCTCTTAACGCTGACGGGTCTCGGCGGCAGCGGCAAGACACGCCTCGCAATTGAGGCCGCTCACTCCGCAGCACCCCATTTTCTACATGGCACGGTTTTCGTAGGGTTACAACCGCTTACCCGCAGCGATTTGCTCGTTCCGACAATTGCACAGGCCGTTGGCTTGACCTTCTACGACGAAGGTGAGATGCAAAATCAACTTCTCGACTACCTCCATAAGAAACAACTGCTTTTGATTCTTGATAATTTTGAGCATCTGCTTGACGGCGCAGCGCTTGTCAACAACCTTTTGGCATATGCTCCGGGCGTTAAGGTCTTAGCTACGTCGAGAGAAGCATTGAGTTTACAGGAAGAGTGGCTTTATCCGCTCAAAGGAATGTCAACGCCGCTCAGTGTATATGCAGGGTCTTTGGAAGATTACGAAGCCGTCCAGCTTTTTCTGTACCATGCGCGTCGAGTGCAGCCGAATTTTGATATGGTGAACGAAAGCGAATC
>JACMMD010000328.1 GCA_014379235.1 Anaerolineae bacterium | reverse complement strand
GTATTGCCAGCACTCCAGCGTCACGTCAAGAAACGACGAGGGTTCGACAACACCCGCATTCGAGCAAACGATGTCGAGGCGTTCGAGGTTGGCAATCGCGTCATCGACGGCAGCACGTTCACGCACATCGACCTGCAAATAACGGGCCGGCACGAGAGCGCTTTCGTTGACTCGGGTTATCTGCTCGGCAGCTTTGCTTTCGGAGAGCACATCGAGCATGACCACCGCCGCGCCTTCACGCGCCAGCCTAACGGCCATCGCGTTACCGAGATCGCCTGCCGCGCCAGTGATGAGCGCCACTTGTCCGTCTAGCATAGGCATACGCTACTGCCCTTGAAGTTGTTTGTATACCGCATCGAGTTCTGCCGCTGTCGGTGGAGGGATACGCGACCACTCATAGTCAAAAACAGCCGCGTGCGGTGAAAGACTCGAAGGATCATCGCTGCCCCAGTCGGTTGCTTTACCGGTTTCTTTGCTGACGACAATGCTTTGCAACTGCGGCAGATTTTTCAGTTTGCAATAACGCAAGATGTATTCGAGCACAGGGCCTAAAAAATACGCAGGAAAATTGATCGCTTGGCCCAAAACCCCATACTCAATCGTCTGTCGGGTTTTGGCTTGTGCGGTCAAAACGGGCCACGCTTTTTCTGCTATCTCTGGCCGTGTCATCTCGGTCATCCCTTCATCGGGCGACGCATGCGTCGCCCCTACAATCTGGGCATAAGCTAGCCCTCTTCCGCGACGATGCCCTGTTCTTCCAGAATATTGAGCGCTTGGCGGCTCAACGGGCCGAGCGGGTCGCCAAGCGTGCTGGAGAACTGCGGCACGGATACACGCAAGAACACGTTGCCGATCACGAAAATGGCATCCGAGCCATACGTACCGCCGCCGAAAGCGTTGGGCAGCGGGAAGTTATCGCGGATTTCAGCGCGTTCCAGCGTCCGCAAACGGTCTCGCGTCGCCTGCCAGTAAGCCATCGCCAGTTCCGGCGTATCAAAGATGCCGATGGTCAACTCGGCAATGCTGCCACCGCGCTCATTGAACGGCAAACGCGCCGCCACACCACCATCGACACCTTGCAGCGGTGTCACGTCACCGTTGCGACTCCACGTCACCTGGCCCGCGTTGATCGCATTGGGGACGGCGGCGATAATCACGTCAAGCTGACCCTGTGGGCTGTCGGCAGCAATCGCGGCAGCTTCAGCGTCCGCCTCGTCGGCGGCATCTTGAGCGTCGGCGGCTGCCTGAGCGACCTCTTCTTCGCTGGCGTTAGGGTCGGGAGTGGGTGTCGGTATGTCTGTCGGGCGCGGCGTTGGGGTTAGCGTGGCTGTCGGACTCGGCGTGATGTCGAGGTCTTCGGGCGCACAGGCCGCCAGCATCAGCGCTAACAATGCCGTGACCAGCAAAATTTTTGTGAAAGAAAAACGACGCATAAATGAAAGCTCCTATGTGAGGATGTTCGTAGGGGCAAGGCATGCCTTGCCCCTACCGATATAGCGTTTCTTAAGAAATAACCGCCGGGTCTTCTTCGACCTCAAGGCGCAGACGCTTGGGCACTTCGCCCGTCATGACCATGTGCGCCACTTCCATCTCGCTGACTTCTTCTTTATGGAAGTCACCGACTTTGCGCCCATGACTAATGATCGTGAAACGGTCTGCGACTTCGTGAACGTGGCCGATGTTGTGCGTGATGAAAATCACCGACATGCCGCGCTCTTTGGCCGCCTTGGTGTAATCCAGCACTTTTTTGGTTTCACCGACGGACAGCGCCGATGTTGGCTCGTCCAAAATCAGCAGCTTTTTGCCGAAGTAGACCGCTCGCCCGATGGCAATCGATTGGCGTTCGCCGCCGGAGAGCGTACCCACAGGATGATCGGCGTTGCGAATGTGAATGCCGATGTCCAGCAGCGCCTCGCGGGTACGATCCGCCATTTCCTGTTTGTCGAGCAGTTCCAGCGGCCCCACGCGGCGGGTGATTTCTCGCCCCATCCAGAAGTTACGAGCGATGCTCATCAACGGCACGAGCGCAAGGTCTTGGTATACCGTCTCGATGCCGAGATCACGGGCATCCGATGGCGAGTTGACGGTTACGGGCTGCCCCTCGAAATAGATTTGGCCGCGAGAGGGCGTGTGTACTCCAGTCAGCACTTTAATCAGCGTCGATTTGCCCGCGCCGTTGTCGCCAAGCAAGCCGACGATCTCATGATGGTCTACCTTGAAATCGACACCTTGCAAGACGCGCACGGTGTTGAACGAGCGGTGAATATCGACCATCTCGACCAGAGGCGTACCGTTTCCGTTTATTTCGTTGCTAGGTTCTGCGCTCATTTACTTTCTGACCTTTCCTACGGCAGTGTTGACAATCACGGCGAGGATGATGATGACACCGATTACGCCGGAGAACGAACGCGCATCGACACCGACCAGTACCAAGCCCGTTTGCAACATGCCGAAGATCATCACGCCGAGCAGCGAGCCGACAATACTGCCATAGCCGCCGTCCAGCAGCGCCCCGCCGATGACCGACGCGGCGATGACTTCGAGTTCAAGACCGTCGCCCATGAGCGGGTCAACGTTGGACAAACGCGCCACCGTGATGATGCCCGCCAAGCCGGCCAGCATCGAACAGATGATGAAATTCGTCACTTTGACGCGGTTGACGTTGATACCTTGAGCACGGGCCGCGCCGGGGTTGCCGCCGACAGCGAATACCCAGTTGCCATAGCGCGTTTGCATCAGCACGAATTGGAAAATCAGCACTAAGATCAGCCACCACATCACGCCCGCACGCAAGTTTACGTCGCGCTCGACGAACTCGAAACGCCCGTTCAGCATGTCGAAGAAGCTGACTTCCAGCAGTGACGCCGATAGTCCGAGTTGGTCATAAGCCGACAGCGCCAGCAGCACCACCGCGCCGATAGTCGCCGCAGCCGTCAGGATGACCTGCACGAACGATGCGACCAAGAGGAGTTCGCGGAAATCGCTGCTATCGCCCTCTTTCGCTTTTTCGCGCCGGGACTGCAAGCTGCGCCATGCCGAACGCACCAGCGAGAAACCGATAAAGCCAATCACCACCGCGCCAATCAGCGCCAATCCAGCCAGCAGATAGCGGTTAAACCACACATACGGCGGCGGCAGTTGATAATCGGCGTAGCGCAAAATACGCCCATCCGCGACAGCGACCAGCAAAATAGCGCGGTATGCCAGCAGCGTGCCAAGCGTGACGATGAACGAGGGAATACCCGTCTTGATACGGATGATGCCGTTGAAATAGCCTAAAATACCGCAGAAGATCAGCGCCGTTATGACCGCCGGAATGACGCTGGTGATGACCATCTGCCCTAAGAAGCTGTCAGGGGCGATGACACCGATCACCATGATGATGATGCCTGCCACCAGCATCACCGCGCCTACCGTCACGATTGTAGATTTGCGCGCCGCGCCGCTTGTGATGGACGCTCCTGCTTTAGCCGCGATGAGCTGCCCTCTGCCCGCCACCAATATCGTAGCGCAACCGACGATCAACGGCAGCGCCAGCAGCACGTTGAGCGGCAGTCCTTCGGTCATCATGACGAGGAACACCAGCGCACCCGCGCCGAACACCGAGCCTACCGACAGGTCGAACTCGCCAGAGATCATCAAGAAGGTGATACCGATGGCCACGATGCCGCGTGTGATGTTGGTCGCCAGCAAGCCAGCCACCGAACGCTGCTCTAAGAACAAATCGCTGGCCAGCGAGAACATGATCAGGATGGCGAAGAAGCCGATGATCGCGCCCGCGCCGGGAGTCTGCGCCAGACGATTACGCAGCGCGCCAACCGGAGTGGTTTCGACTTCCGCTGTCAACATGCGGTAAACGGCGAGAGAAGATAGAAAGATCACCAGACCGGGAGCGATAAGCTCCTGCGTTTGCGGGAGATTATCGGCCACTGCGCCAAGGGAGCGAACCATGCTGGGGATGTCAAACATGCCGTTAAGCAGAATGGCGAGGCCGATGAGCGTGCTAATCAGCAAAAGCCACTGCGCCCATGCCCACGCCCGCCTATCGCGCTGCATCAGCCCCCACGTCGTTCGCAAGGCGGCGATGCCGGACACTGCGGAGATGATGATCGTCACCCATTCCAGCAGATTTATATCGCGGCGGCTGATGTCGGCCCGTTCACCTAATGCCAGCCAACCCGTGAGAACCTGCTCGGCAAATGCGAGGCCGATCACGCCGATAATCAGCAGCAGGATAGTTGCCAGAGTGACAGCGACAGGGGTACCGCCGACATTTTCGTCATGAAAATAGCGGCGTACAGATGTGGCGATCTCCTGCCGCGCAAGGCTTACCATCCCCCACAGCGCCACGAGTCCCCACAGACCTGTGCCAACCATCGTGACGATCTCAATCGGGTTGAGGTCGCGGCGGCTAATATTCGTGCGTTCGCCCAACGGCAGCCAGCCAGTTGCCACCTGCTCTGCAAAAAGCAGAGAAACAACTGCCACGACTAACATCAGCGCCACCGTGACCATGTGGCTCGACTGTCTATGAGGCTGTGATTGGTCGCGTTCGATTAATGTTTTTGCAGTTGTCGCCATAAAATAAATTCCCTACCAATACCAACGGACTGACAAATTTTTGTGTAAGGGTGCAGCGTCCTTACGACCATCGCGCAAATTTTAGACTATCTTGAGTGTTCGCTGCCAAAATTGCTTGTGGGAAGTTTTCAGTTATCGGTTTTCAGTTGTCAGTGAAATGAAATAGGCGTTACGCAGTTGAAGGAAGAACGAGAGTTGGATGAGCTAAATACAAGCGTAACACTTGACGAATAATGTTGAGTTTGGCATCAAAAATGGGTAAACGATTTTTCCAGCGGTAAAATTCGAGACGAACGAAGGCACGAATAGCCAAACCGATGTGATTACGTTGAGAGACTTCAAGACGGAATTGACCGGCTTGAATGCCAGTAAACTGCTTGATGGCGCGGTGATAGTCTTCAATGAGCCAAGCGCGGTCAGCATAGACTTTGCGGTCAACAGAAGTCATTTCTAGGCGGTTGGTAGCCCAGTAGTCTGCGTTGCCGTGTGGGTCAACTGTCCGAAATACTTTGATAAACCCATAACCACGCAAATGCACCACCTGTCCAATCGTTGGAATATCAATGTCAGCGATGGCTTGATTAAGCCCCGCTTGCAGGCTGACCTGCCGATTACTTTTAAGTCGGGTCAGCCAATCCCAGCCCGCGTCACGGATGAGTTTCAGGTTAGGCAGGGAGCTGTACCAACTGTCGAAAGCGACCATGCTAGGCGCAAAACCGCGTGCTTTGGCTTGGCGCAGCATGGTTTGAAAATGGTCGTTCTTGTCCTGTCCATCATCCACTTTATTGTATAGTCGAAAGTCGCATGGCAAGCATCTATTCCCGCTTGTCCACACCAAACTTATCAGGTTGATACCTTGCACGACTGCATGATGTTTGCCTGACCAATGACGGCTCACCAACGCCATTTTACTGGCATAGGGCTTGTCCAGTGTCGTATCGTCTATCACCAACATGCTCATGCTCTTGTCAATATATGGCTCAACTTCTGCCCACAGCACTTCACTATCTGGTGGAATGCGTTGCAGCAGGCGCGTGTAGGCATCATGCGCTGCCCCGCTCTCCCCTTCTGGATGCACTCTCGCTGCTTCACTTGCGCTAAATACTTTCTGCGCCGCTACCAGAAAGTTGATATAGTCGTATTCATTACACTTTGGTGCGTTCATCCACCCTATTCTAGCCTACTTCAACTGCGTAACGTCTTTCAGTTTTGATAAAAATCGGGGATTGATACGTCATGACAAAGCAAGCGCCTTGAACAGATTTTGGAATTCACAGACTTCTGGATACAGATGTTTTACGTTTTCATTGTACAATTTTTGTGCGATTCCGCTACGCGGAAATTTCAATGCGGAACACTGCCCCGCAGATCAGAAATTCAGAAAACCAGAAGATCAGAAAAATCATTAAGAAGAGCGGGCGCAACGAAAACCCCTATCGTTGTACTCGACAACAGGATAGCGCCAGAAGCGGAAGGCCGCGCGGGCAGCGAAAGTGAAGTAGAACCACGAGCCACCCCGCAGCACACGGGGATTGTTAGCATCTTCATCACTTTCACGTCCATCACTTTCTTTATAGGGATAGGACTTATACAGGCTGCTGCACCACTCCCAGACATTGCCGCTCATATCCAGCGCACCGATCCACGACGCGCCTTTGCTGCGGATACCATCACCTACAATAGCGGTTGCGCCGCCGCTGGTTTCACGCCAAACGACATAATCCGAAACAAAAGCATTGCCCCAAGGATAAGTCCGGTTTTCTGGCCCGCGTGCAGCCCATTCCCATTCGGCCTCAGTGGGCAGCCTGCCATCTCGCCAACACGAATAGGCATAAGATTCAAACCACGTCACACCGACACGCGGCTGCTGCGGATCAGTAAATCCATCGGAATTTTTTGCCCCATCCTTTTTGTTATCCTGCACCCACTTCCAACCACCAGGAGTCCACAGTTCGCGTGTGCGGTAGCCGCCTTCCGCTACAAAACGGGCGTAGCTTTCGTTGGTTACAGGAGTCAAATCGAGCCAGAAAGGGTGCTGGATAACCTGTTCGTGCTGCGGCATCTCTTCGGTGAACAAATTTTTTTCTGCGCTTATATGTTCTTTCTTCGCCTGCTCAAATGCTTCATCCACCTGCGGTTGTGTGCTGCCCATTAAGAACTTGCCTGCTGGTACATAGACCATTGTTACGCCTTTTTCGTCGGTTATGTGTGTACCGGGTGCGGGTTCAGAAGTTTCTGACATTTATGTGCTCCTGTGCTTTAGATTCTATAGTATTAGGACTTACGCAGTGGGATAAATTTTAGCTCTGTCAGACGATTCACTAAACAAACAAGAATTGGTGTTTATCGTCACAGGAAGCCAATCTCAGATTTCAACTGCGTAACTCCTATACCTATGAAACTACGTGCCGAAATTACTAACTGACCTTACGCACTTTGAACTTGTAGGCAGTGGGTTTAAACCCACTGTCTGAGTACAAATTTAGGACTGCCTGCGTAACGTCAGTTACTAAGAACTGATGACTGATGACTGAAAACTCCTATCGCTTACAAAAATAAGTGGGGCGCTTGCGCGCCCCACTTATTGGTTTTTCATGATGCTACAGCTTGATGCTGCGGCTTTCGATCTGAGATTTAGCGATAGCCTTCTGCCGTCAGTGCGATGATCGCATCGACGTTACCCAGATCAATGACGCCGGGGCCAGTGAAGATGTCGCCGCCGGGGGCGAGTTCGTACTGGCTGTTGAGGTACAGCCACATGACCGTCTCGAAACCTTGCAGGTACGGCTGCTGGTCAATTGCTTGCAGCAGGTAGCCGTCCTGGATCATTTCGTAGATTTCAGCGCTGGTGTCGTGGGTGGTCGCGTAAACCTGACGCGGCTCCAAGCCCATTTCCTCAGCGGCCAAAGCCCAAGCCGACGCCGGTGACGGCCCGAGCATGGTGATGGCGTTGGTGTCCGGGTTGGCAGCGAAGAAGTCTTGAATGACTGCCGCCGACTCGGTGGGGTTGTTGCTGATGGTCAGGCGCTGCACGGGGATACCGGCTTCGTCCATGACGCTCTCGACGCCGGAGCAGCGAGCTTCAAGACCGCTGTGACCGACTTCCTGAATGGGGCAAACTACGCCGGTGATTTCCGCGCCGTCAGCAGCCGCTTCGGCCAGAATACGACGGCCATTGCTCACGCCGCCGGTGAATTCGCTCGCGCCGATGTAGAACAGCGTATCGAGTTCTTCATCCGTGCCCGCGTTCGGATCTGCGGTGTTGAAAATGATGACCGGGATACCCTGCTCGTTCGCGGTCTCAACGCCGCCGCGAATAACGTCGGGGTTCGGGGAGGTCGTGCCGATGCCATCGGGGTTCAGCGCGAGCGCATCGTCCCAATAGCCAGCCATGTCGTTCACGTTGTCCACGGGGTCAGCCAACCACTGGCAGTTTGCATCCAGCAGCTCACAAGCATCTTCCATACCCTTGATGACGGTGATCCAGAACGGATTACCCGCGCCGCCGTGAGCGACCATCGCAAAGGTCAGATCATCATCCTGCGCGCCCACCGCACCGAGGCTCATCACCACGACGCCGAGCACTACCAGCAGTAGAGGCACAACACGTTTCAGAAAAGACAGCTTCATCGTAAAACCCTCTTGTCCACTAAAAATTTAACGATTTTTGATGAGCACTATTGGCGATTACACGTTGGTAATCAAGGACGCACCGCAGCCCCGGAGTGGGGTTTAAGCACTCACCAGATCAACACTATTCTGGCGCGTCCATATCGGCAGAGTATAGCACAAGAAAACGCTTACGCAAGCTTGTATGCGGGCAACAAGAAGAGTAAACAGCCGTTAGCTTTTAGCTATACAGAAGGCGAAAACTGTTTGCAGACTATCATCTGAGAAGCTAAACCCTAGCTCCTAACGCTGACTGGCTGAATGCTGACAACCCGATGGCTAAACGCTAACGGCTTTTTATTTGGCGAGAGCGCTTATTGCGTATTATTATAGAGACGTGGCCGCTGCGGATTTCGGATTAGTGGCGCGGCTGGTTTTAGATGGACGTGGTTGGTTGGCAAAGCGCGGGTTGTGTGTTAAAATTTGCCCTAGATTTGTGTAAAATTTAACAAACGACAATCCGTAAGCTCAACACGAAAATATTCGTGTTTAACCGCCTTTAGCCTCTGTTCACTATTGGGTTCTGAATTGAGAAAGTACCTCTATCTATGGGCGTATATAAACTCCTCTCTTTTGAAAGCCGACGCAGCGCCATCGCCGCTAGTGTTGTAATCGGGGTGCTGCTGATCGTTGGCGGCTTGTTGTTCGGGCTGCTGACGCCCTATGTATTCCCGCCGCAAGCGTCGCTCGAAGCGGTATCCATCGACAACCTGTTCCGGCTGCTGCTGGTTCTCGGCGGCGCGATTTTCCTGCTGGTTCAGGGGACGCTGGTCTACAGTGTGATTCGCTTCTGGGTACGCGCCGATGATACCAGCGACGGCCCGCCGATTCACGGTAACGCCATGCTGGAATTCGTCTGGACGGCCATCCCGGCGGGTCTGGTGCTGATTTTGGCGCTGTTGAGCTTCTGGATTTGGTCGGACATCATCCGACCAAAGGACGACGAACTCACGGTAAATGCTACCGGACAGCGTTTCGCGTGGTCGTTCACTTACTATGACCCTGTGCATGACATCAACTACAACTCACCGGAACTCCACGTTTGGCCCAATCAG
>JACMMD010000327.1 GCA_014379235.1 Anaerolineae bacterium | reverse complement strand
TTATGTCTGAGGCTGTTTGCGCCACGCGAACCTGAATATCCGCAGCATTCCGGCGCAGATAATCCAACACGCCGTAAGCGAAGATGATCACGCCGAACATCTCCAGCGATTCCTCTAAGATGCCGCTCAGATGCGAGAATGTGTTATCGTGGCCGTAGCGCTGCGCGAAATAGCTGTCGACCAGTTCCATGCCCATCGCGCCCACCACGAACAATGCCCCGCCGAGAATGAACAACCAGCGCGTCCGTGCTGGTAAGCGCAGTAAAAAGCGCCCGTATGCGATCACGAACAACAGCACGAACACCGCGCCTAAGATGATCCAAGGATACGTCAAAAATTCACCTATCGCGCTGTCGATGACTCCGCGTACCTTGAGTATATTGTAAATGGGGGCCATTGTGCGCTCGTGCAGGCTCACCGTCTCGTCAATCGACAGCAGTACGAACACGCCTGACATCGCCCACCAGTGAAGGCGGCTCGTCTTTGCAGCCGAAGCCACTAACGCCAGCAATCCCGCGCACAGCAGCAGCGCCGCCGATGAATACCACGTCGGGAAATTGGCTTCTTTATCGACATCGAACAGGTACGAGAACAGGAACGGATCACGGTTGGCGAAGTCCGGCAGCGACTCCAACGCTCTTACACCGAGACTGCACACCACGAACGCCATCGCGGTGAGCACCAGCACCGTAATCATGCGGCGTGGAGAAAGGGTGATAACGTTCTGGTGTAGGGGCGCTGCGCGCAGTGCCCCTACAAATACGGTCATATCTTGCAGATACGTCAGCAGTGTCACCAGCAGCGTAATCGCGCCGAACGATTTCAATGTTTCTTCAAGCGCCCGTAACATCGCGTGTTCCATGCCCTGCGGATAGCCAAGCACGTTCAGCAAATAGCCATCGGCCAATGCCGCGCCTAGCGCCCCTGTCACAAACAGCCCGCTTGCCAGCAGGAAGCCTCGACATGTCAGCGCGGGCAAATAAGCTGCAAAACGTCGCAGCACGAGCGCCAAGATGACGATGATAGTCAGCGTCGGCACAATCCAGCTATACCACAGATATGCCTCAGCGAACGCCATTCGCAGCAGACGATCATAGACATTGGTGGCCGCATTCAGCGACAGCAGCGCCGACAATATCGTCAGCCCGAACCATGCCTGAACGAACGACTCGCCGCGCCGCCGAACATTGAGCGCGATGATGGCGGACACAGTGGCGCAGGTCAGCAGCAGAAAAGTGAGCAGCCACGTTGGTAAGCTGCCCTCTTTGCCTACCGACACCAATTCAACCAGCCGATAAATATCGTCATACTCGGAGAGTTCAACCGCTTTGCCGATCACACTGGCCACGCCAAACGCCAGCGAAACCAGCGCTGAAATCACGGCGATACGGCGGAGAGGAATTGTCATCAAAAGTGGATTCCGTTGGTAGGGGCACGATGCATCGTGCCCCTACAGGATTATCAGGCCGGCTTAATCAGCGCCAGCACATGCGACAGCCGCCGCAGATCGTGGGTGAGCAGACGCGCGATCTGTCGCCCGCACTTGACGAGGTAATCATAGCGTTCGTTGTCAGGATATGACCACGACGCATAGCGCAGCGCCGCAGCGAGCAAGTCGTCGCTTGGCACTTCGGCGGCATTTAGCACCAAACGGAAGAAATCGCACTTTTGCGTAAAGGCATAAATCTCGTCGGCGGTACACAGTTCGACCAGCGATAGCGTCAGCGGTGGACGCGGCGGCAGCGCGTGAATCATCTCCCCCATATGACAATAGCCGATATTCACGACACACGCCTCAACAGGCACCATACGGTTCATACGTTGATCCATGAGCGTACTGTTGCTGACGTTGTTGGACATTACCAACTGGCGCACAAGCGGATCATCGTCGATGCGTACCGCATAAATCAGCCCGATGGCATACACCGAACCGTTGCTGGCGATGTCCGACTTCACAAACGCGCCGAACGTCTGGCGTTCAATTTCTGCACTGTGCGCGCCGCAGTCGAAGCCCATTGTGCTTGCGCGTAATACCCTACCTATTACGTCCGTCATACGTTCTCCATAGTAAGCCACTAGTCGCTAGCTGCTAGGCTCTAGCTTTTACTCGAACCTTGTACTTCACCGTAACCGGTGCTGCTGCCGATTGCCCCGCGCATGGCCTTTCGTCTCCAGCTTAGACGATTGTCGCACAGGTAGATTGTATTTGAGCAGTTCCATAGCAATCATTTCGTCCAAGTGCGAATGATCAGTGTGGCTGACCACCGCCAGTTCGTCGGCGCGGGTCAGCGCGTAAGGGTATTGGCTGTTCTGGATGCCGCACTGCTCGAGAATTAGCGCTTGCAGGCTTTCTACCGCTTCTTTGTCGCGCCCCACCCAGACCGGAATATCAAGCCGCACGATCTCAGCGCGGAACGGGTTGTTCGACACATTCAAATAGAAGAACCCGATCTCGTAGTTTTCGCCACGCCGCCGATAGGTCAGGTTATGCGGCGAGTTTTGAATCATCACTGCCGAACGCTGGCCCGGCCCCAACACTCGCCCGAACAAAGCCGCATCGTGCAGTCCTTCAAGGTCGCCGTCGGTTTCGAGATTGGCTTGGGTGACATCCTCTGGCGCTAAACTCAGCAGATGCAGCAAACTAATCACAACCCGGCTGCGCGTAGCGTCGATATAACCTGCCAGAAGCGCCTGCGTATCATGTAGATGCACCAGCGCGCCATGATAGTCCGACATGATCTGGCGCGCATCGGTCACTTCACGATCAGAATAATACTTGAGCAGCGTTCCATCGTACAGCGCCACCAACGGACGCGCTTCGCCTCGCAGCGTCCACGCCATATTCGCCAGCGCTTGCATCTCGGCTACTGCCCGGCGCGCATTGACCGTCTCGCGGTTGACCAATTGGCGCTCGTGATCGAACAACAAGAGCGGCGCGTATACCAACTGCGGGTCGGTGAATTGGTCGGGCAAGCGCTGTTCCGGCCCGTGATAGTATGCGAACAGCCCAATGTTGGTTAGATAGTAGGGCACGGCAGCATGTTGGTCAGGGTAAATTTGAGAGCCATCCGCCGCGATAACGGTTGCGCTTTCCGGCGATTCAATCGGATTGAAGCGGCTCGGCACAGGTTCATCGTAAGGCGCAGC
>JACMMD010000326.1 GCA_014379235.1 Anaerolineae bacterium | reverse complement strand
CTGCGCCTACGTTACGGGCCGCGCCCGGCCCATGATTATCGGGCTGCCTGAGCAAGCGCACGTTTAGTCTATCCGTAAACGACTCGATGACGTTATCCAATGGCTGTGGGCTGTGGTCATCCACCACGATCACTTCAAACGGGGCATAGTCCAACTGTGTCAATGCTTCTAGACACGTTCGCAACTGCGCCGGACGATTGTAGGACGGGATGATGATTGAGAAGAACAGGTCACTCATCAGTCAATCTGGTCGATTACGGCGCGGTCTGCGTCACTGAGTTGTTCACGGCGGCTGAGTTCAAACGGCGCGTAGCGTTCGCTCGATTTGCCACTGCCAAGCAGGTAGCCCGAACCTTCACCAAATGCATGAGCGGCCAGCATCAGCAGCAGCGCGGGCAGTAACTTGGGCAGTTCGCGGTAATCATCCGGCGATTGACGCATGGCCGCGACGATGCGGCGCAGGCGCACAAGCGGAATCAACGGCGCGCCAATGATATACACCAGCTTACGTCCGACGCTCCAATCCTCAGCCCGTTTGGCGCCGAACCAGCGCCCGCCCCAATAGTCATGGACGAGCGCCATACTCAGCCGCGAGATGTTCGCATGGTGCATGGTGGCATCTGCGACGATGTACAAAGTTTTGCCCTGCTTCTCGATTTCGAAGTGCAAGATACGCTCGACTTCGTACACCGTCGCAAGCTCATCGCCGTATCCGGTTAAGAAGTCGCGGCGATAAGATGTGTTATGCCCCGCAAGGGCGCTGACCGCCCGCGATTTCTGCTCGAACATGACCATCCAGAAGCCGTTGATGAAACTCGCCTGGCTGATGCTTGACCGCATATTGGCGCTGTCGATCTTTGGCCCGGCGGCGACGACAGCCGGATCGCTGCGAAAGGCTGCGACCAATTTTTCAGCCACATCCGGCTGTGGAAAAGCATGATCTTCCGCCAGCGCGACATATTCTCCAGCTGCCTCATGAACACCTGCCGCAAAACCCACACCAACCGCCGACAGTTCGAGGATGGTTATCACACGATAGCTGTGAAACGGGCGCAAGAATTCTTCCTTGATGGGCACATCGCGCAAATGTTCGGGGCGTACAATAATCGCTTCGATCTGGTCATGGATCGTTTGCCGTCCCCAGTAAACCAGTGTCTTTTGCAGCCAGTCGAAGCTACGGGACATCAACAGAATGATGCTCAGGGTCGGGCTTTCGGTCTTGGACAAAGCGTTCTATCCCTTCGGGCAGGTTCAGGTTTTTAAGGTGGCGCTCACGCGGGCGCACATGGTTATCGCGCAGGGTTTCCAGCTTGGCTATCGCTCGATGAACATCCCCAGCGCCGAACAGATAACCGACAAATTCCCCGAACGCGCTGATGAACAATTGCAGCAGCATCACCGGCACGATCTGCGGAAACACCGGAGACGCGGCTAACGTGGGCCAGATGCGGCGCAGGCGCACGAACGGGATCAGCGGCCATGCAGCCGCGAACAGCAGGCGCTTGAGCGGCGGCCAAGCCTGTATACGAAGGGCGGCGAAACTGCGCCCCGCGTAAAAGGTGGTTAGCATCCACGATGACCACTTCGAGAAATTCATGTGGTACATTTTGGCATCAGCGTTCAAATACAATTCGTGGCCCTCTGACCGCAGCTCCCAGTGGATAATCACTTCTGCCGTCATCTTGTCGGCTAATTGATCGCCATAAATCAGCAGCAGATCACGTTTATAGCTGCTGTTGTGACCCGGCAAATAATCACGCGGGCCGCTTTGGGTTGGCGCGCTCCACAATCCATAGCCCATTAAGAAATCGCTCCAACTCAGCAGCGTGTCGGGGTTCGCGTTAAACGCCTGTGCCGCGACAACGGCATACGGTTGCTGGTGCGATTCGAGAAGCTGCTCTGCCCAATCCAGCGCGTGAAAAACATGGTCTTCGGTCAGTGTGACGATGGGAGCTTTTGCCGCGAACACACCCGCCGCGCATAACTGACTCAAGAACAGTCCGCTCTCCGTTCGCAACAACTGGTGGCTGTGGAAATCGCGCAGCAGCGAGGCATCCAGCCCGAAGGACTCCGGGGGTGTCGGCGTTACGATCACCAGTTCAATCTCCCCGACGACGCTTTGACCGCGCAGTGAGTTGATCGTGCGCCTGATCGTGGCGAATGTGCTGTAGGTCGGCAAAATCACAGACATGCGTGGTGAGGTCATTTGCTAAACTCCGCCGCTACTCCGATGGGTCTCTGTGTGTTGATAGACTCGATGGCAGCGTGTACCGCCTGTAATGCCCGCACACCATCCTCAATCGTGGTTTGCGGCGGCTGGCCGGTACGTACACAGTCGAAGAAGTGGTCAAGCTCATAACGATAGGACTGCACGTAATCACCGCCTTTGGGCAGCGACTCGAAAGCGTGAGGCAGCGCCCGTGCGAAGCCCATCCACTGCTTGAGCCAGAACGCGCCGCCGCCAACCGGAGCATGAATATCATTGACCTGTAAGCCGTCAAAACGGTAACCGTTGATGCCGATATGTCCGTTCGTGCCATAGATGTCGAGCTGCATCCGCGCCGCGCTGTGATGCGAGAACAATCCGGCTGCGATAATGCCGCCCGTCATAAGGGCACTGACCGCAACCGCCGCTTCGCCGCCCTCAATCGTGTGCTGATAGGCGCTGACGGACTCGAACTCTGCCCCTGTCAGGAAGCGCCACAGGTCGAAATGATGAACGCCAAGCTCGAACAACGCGCCGCCGCCCTGTGCAGGGTCAAATCGCCAGCTTGACGGCGGCTCGGATAACATCCGCGCACCGATCAACTGCGAATTGAGCGCGTGAGTGTCAGAACTGCGCTGCCTCAGCAGCGTTCGGGCTGCCTGTACCAGCGGATGCCAGCGCTGATTGAAGCCAATCATGGCGATCTTACCCTCAGCGCGCTTTTGAATCGAGTGCGCTTCGTTCATGGTCAGCGCGAGCGGCTTTTCGATGAATACCGCTTTGCCCGCATCCAGCGCCGCGATTGCGACTCCGGCATGATGCGCGGTTGGTGTCGTTACTAACACCGCATCCGCATCATCCAGCGCGTCCGTATAGTTGGTGTAGTGACGCGCTACGCCGAACTGCGCGGCGGTTCGTTGGGCGGCATCGGTGTCGATGTCGACGACGGCTGTTACGTCGACTCCGGTCATTTGTTGTAGGTTTTTCAGATGGAATTGTCGTGTCACTGTGCCACAGCCCACGACAACAACGCGAATATTCTGCTCGCTCAAGTCTTGCCTTTCTGTTGAGGGATTAAGCCTACCAGAGCTTTGATGTTCTTCCAACGATGTGTATGCTGCATTCTGCGGAGATGGGTGAGTTCCGAAACTTTGCGGGGAAATCATTTAGATCAGCGAAGTGGCCTTACAGCCGTTAAGATACCAAACTGCTGTGTAGTGTATCGCCGTTGAGATATTCGACCTGAGTCAATCCGGCGCGTTTGCTGACGGTCAACTGGCCGCCATAAGGCGCAGTGAAACTACCGGAAGTTGGCGATACATCATGATAATCGCGCCCTACCGCCACTATCACGTAGCCTAAGTGCGGCTGACGCTTATTGGTTGGGTCAAAGGCAAACGCGCTTAAACCGCTCGCTGCCGGGAGAAACACTTCGACCCATGCGTGCGACCCGCCTTCACCGAGTAGATGTCCCGAAACGTAGCGCGCTGGCAGTCCCGCCGCCCGACAGATGGCAAGCATCAAGTGAGCGTAGTCCTGACACAGCCCTTGCCCAAGCATCAGCGCTTCAGCAGCACTGGTGCTGACGGTGGTTACGCCGCTCTTGTAGCGCATGGCGTTGTAAACAAAGTTGTTGATATGCAGCGCCAGATCGTGATCGGTGGTCGCTTGTGACCTCATCTGGTGAGCGATAACATGGATTTCACTATTGGGCATCGTCAAGGGCGTGCTGTCTAAGAAGCATTGAGCGTCAGCAGGCGAAAGCGCTGGCTTGTGTAGGTCATGGAGTGCGCTCTCAACGATCATACGGACTTCAAATGAGACAACACAATCCGCCTCAGGCACTTCCAGTTCCAGAACACGATTGCCGAAGCTGTCGGCGATTTGCCGGATTGCGAGTGGTGAAGGATTGGCCGCTAACTGGTGATCGAGCAGTTGTTGAGCGCCGAATCGATCAGCCGGGACGATCATCAAGCGCTGTTTCAAGTTGTAGATAGGGCCGGGATAGACATACTCAAAGCGCTGATAGAAGTGGGTGCGAATGCGCCGGACATTCGCCCAGTCCACAACCCGATAATCGATAAATTCTATGTGCTGCGACCCTGACACAGAGGAGTTATTCATGCGGTACGCTGCTTTCTATCGAGAGCCTGTTGAGCCGCTGACCTTCATCGACCTGATCGGCCCACACTTGGATCGTCATCATCTGAGCGATGCCGTAAACTGTCGCTAACGCCACATCCACCGCATCGCGCCCACGCGCAATCAACACCCGTCCAGTGCGAGGACGGTTATGGCGGGCATCAAATGTGTGCCACGCGCCGTCCATATAAACCTCGAACCATGCGTGAAAGTCCATCGGAGCTGGATCAAACGGCACGTTGATGTCCGGCAGATAACCGCAGACATAGCGGGTAGGGTAGTTCAAAGCTCGACAAAACGAGACACCGAGATGAGCGAAGTCGCGGCAGACACCGCGCCGCTGCTGGTAAGCATCCCAACCTGTCGTACTCGATGTGCTGCCAGTGCCGTAAACAACGTTGCTGTGCAGCCAATCACAAACCGCCTGCACCTGCGCCCATCCACCATCGATATGCCCGAATAACTGCCATGCGTCATTGATGAATAGATCGGACGGGCAGTGGCGGCTGGGCAGTGTGTACATCAGCACATCGTCGGGTAAATCTTCGACAGGCGTTCTCAGCAGAGCGGGAAGTGCTGGGTCAGGGGTAGGCGGGACTTCTGCAATTGCGGCGTAGGTGATCTCCAGCGCGCCAAGTGGTGCGACAAGCCGCCAGATGAGATTGCCAAAGCTGTCGATATACTCTTTTAAGGGAATGTCGGGATTAATCGTCTGCTGTTCTTCGATTAACCGATGACCGTATTCTTGCGGTGGGCGAACGACGAGCATCATCGGAGTTGGGAAGGTGCTTTCGTACACGATTCTGCAACCTACGTGAACACGCATCGTCATCGCCTTATAGTATCTATCACAGCGCATTCTAGTGGCTTCACGCAGCTTTAGCAATCAACAAGGTCAATAAGGAATAAGGCAAAATATTGGATGTAACTTGCAAATAATGTTTCTTAGAAATAAAAAGCCCCGATCAACAACCGGGGCCACGATGCACATAATAACGAGCAATGCCCGTTACCGTCGAGCGACGAGATGAGTACAGCGCTTTTAGAAAGGTTTCCCTGTCTAAGACGGTAGCACTTCTTCGGTCTCAGCAGGCTTCCAGGCCTCGCTGCCAATCTCAGTTAGCAGGTAAAGGGGATTCGTAGGGCGAATGTGTGCATGGGGAAGTGGTTCCGCCCGTTGCAGCCAGCCTTCGGCCACCAACTGCTCACACACTCCATCGCGCATATAGTCGGTAACAGTTCCATCGGCTACAGCCTTGTCCATGACCTGCTGACGCCGCACATCTAAAGATGTCAGTTGACCGCGCAGCGTTTTTTGCAGCGAATGTAGGCGCTCCAAATTTCTTTGGGCCAAATCGCCTGAGGACTCATCGGTTGTGTGAGTCAATGATTGACGCCAGTGATTTTCATTTTGTATGATGGCTGCCATTGAATGCTTCACATGCTTTTCGTTACTCATATTCGCTCCTACTATATGGAATTTCGAGCTTCTAAAATGTTTGTCATCGAGCGTATACCCGGCGACTCTTCGACGATCAACTCATAGAATATCAGCGGCTCATCTCTATATAGCGGATCACTACTTACACTTTAGCACGTTACGAGTGTCATTGTATTGTATAACCCATGAGAATTTATCGTCCGACAGTATAGGAATGGGAAGTCGAACGCTGACCGATGTTGGTCAGTGACCCGTTGCTACAACCCCAAAACTTAGGTATTCTTCGCGCCTAATTCCGCATACAATAGAGCTAAATCAGAACGTATGATCTAACCACATAATCAGCAGAAACCATATGCCACAATGGACTGAGAGTTTTATTCAGACGCATGTGACAGACTCGAACACGCTGCACGACGGGCGCGCTCTTGCCAGAGCGGCTAAATGGAGCAGCTTGGGGCACGACGATCAAGCAGGGTGGGGGTTGGCGCAGGGCAGTGGCAAAAACCCTTACCGTGTCTGCGTGGCGATTGACGATGCCGCGACCAAATGCTCATGTCCCAGCCGCAAATTCCCGTGTAAACATGCCGTCGGGCTGATGTTCCTGCTGGCGACGGAACTGGTTGCACCATCGAACGCACCGCCGGATTGGGTAGTGAGTTGGCTGGCTTCCCGCGAGGCGCAGCGAACCGCTCCGATTGAAACCAAAGCGCCTGATACTGCCGCACAGGCCAAACGTCAAGCGGCGCGAGATGCCAAAGTGCAAGCCGGAATCGAGGACTTGCGGCTGTGGCTGGAAGACCTTGTGCGACAGGGACTCAGTGACGAGCGTGTGAAAGCCTACGACTTTTGGGACAAGATGGCGGCGCGCATGACCGATGCCCAGATCAGCCCGATTTCCAAACGACTGCGACGGCTGGGCGGCCTGCCGTTTCAAAAAAAGGACGATTGGCAGAGCATCATCGCCGACGAGATCAGCCGTATCTACACACTCACGGAAGCCTATCAACGGCTCGATACACTGCCCGAAGCGCTGGCCCATGATGTTCGCACGGCGCTTGGTTTCCCGCTCAAACAGGAAGATGTCATCGCTTCTTTTCCGGCGGTGAGCGATGTTTGGCACATTGTCGGACAGCGCTACGAAGTTGAAGACCGACTGCAAATGTGGCGCTCGTGGTTGTACGGTGTCAACACGCAGTCATGGGCGATGGTGCTGGAGTTCGCGCACAGCACCCAGAGCTTTACCAGTCCGCTCCGTCATGGCACATGGTTCGAGGGGGCAGTCACTTATTACCCCGGCGCTTTTCAACAGCGCGCGGTCATTAGTGGAGATCGCGTTTCGCTGAAAACCATCACTAAACCGACGGGCTTCAACTGCGAGAGCATCGACCAAATATTAAACGCCTACGCCGATACGCTGGCGCAAAATCCCTTTCTCGAACGCATACCCGTCTGGATGCCACAGGCGTGGTTGAACCGCCGCGACCTGATCGACCCACAGGGCAAGCGCCTACCGATGAGTTCGGGCGTTAACGGGGTATGGTGGCAGGCCGTCGCGGGCGACGATTGGCGGCCCGTGTTTGGTGAGTGGAACGGGCTGGAATTTACGCTCGTGGCGGTGGTCAGCGACGATGGCTGGTCAGGGATGGAGAAAGACGACTATGTATAACTGGCATGAACTGATGGACGATCTGATCATGGGCACACAGGGCAGCGCTGCACCCCATGACGAGTTCCCCGGATTGACAGCGGAAGCGGCTTTGCTCAAGCAGATGGCGTTGGCTGGTGCGGCACGTCGAGCGGGATTCGTGGCAGCATCGGTGAAGAAAATGCCCAACGTCGAGATAGAGCCTGCCCCGCCGGAAACACTGCGCGCCTGTTCGCGGTATGCGATAAGCTGGCTGAAACGAGCCAACGCCTTCGACAAAACCCACAGAGTATTCACGCCGATATGGTTTTTGACCATCGCCGCCAAGCATAGACGGGTGCTTCATCCCGCACTGCCCTATGTCATGGGGCTAACGATGGGACATTCCGAACTTGCACCCTACATCGTGCCGGTCTTAGGGGCGCGTGGGCGCTGGTTAGTTGAGCGTTCGGAAGGTCACGCAGTGTTGAAGCAGGCTGAGTTATGGACAGGAGATCAAGCGCCGCTTATGAGGCCCGAAATACCCAAATACCCGAATTGGATTGAATTTCACGAACAGATGATGGAAGGATTGGCCGATGAATGACCTGTTGCGCTACCATGCCGAAGACCAATTCGCCGCTGAACTCAACGCGCTGCAAGCATTCGACACGCGCCCCAAGCCGCCGAACTGGATGTTGTCGCCATGGGCGGTGTCGATCTATCTGCTCGGTGGAACGCTTGATGACGGCACGAGCATCACACCGAAGTACATCGGAGACCGGCGCATCATCGAAATCGCGGTAGCCACGCTGGCCACGGATCGCGCTTTGCTGCTGCTCGGTGTGCCGGGAACGGCCAAATCGTGGGTGAGCGAACATCTAGCGGCGGCCATCTGCGGCGATTCGACCCTGTTGGTGCAGGGCACGGCGGGCATTTCCGAAGAGGCCATGCGCTACGGCTGGAACTATGCGCGGCTGTTGGCCGAAGGGCCGTCACGGGCGGCGCTGGTCGAAAGCCCGCTCATGCGCGCTATGCAAACCGGGAAAATCTGCCGCATCGAAGAACTGACACGCATTCCGGCAGACGTGCAGGATACGCTGATTACGGTGTTGAGCGAGAAAACGCTGCCAATCCCCGAACTGAATGACGAAGTGCAGGCCATCAAGGGCTTCAGCGTGATAGCCACCGCCAATGATCGTGATCGCGGCATCAACGATATGTCCAGCGCGCTGGTGCGGCGCTTCAATACCGTCGTGCTGCCAACGCCAGCCACGCTCGATGATGTGGTGAGCATCGTTCAGCAGCGAGTGGCCAGCATGGGGCGCACATTGGAAATCCCCGCGCAGACGGACGGCCTCGATGAAATTCGCCGCGTGGTGACGGTGTTCCGCGAACTGCGCGCTGGCATAACGATGGACGGTCAAACCAAACTCAAATCGCCGTCATCGACACTCAGTACCGCCGAAGCAATTTCCGTCGTTCTGAACGGGCTGTCGTTGGCCGCGCATTTTGGCGATGGCGTATTAACGTCTGAGAACATGGCATCGGGCATCGTGGGCGCGGTCATCAAAGACCCCTCGACAGATCGCGGCGTGTGGCTCGAATACCTTGAAACTGTCGCCCGCACCCGCGAAGACTGGTCGAGCTTTTACGATGCTTGCAGGTCGATCAGCGAATGAGCGTGCATTTATTCGGCATCCGTCATCACGGCGTGGGGTCGGCGAGGTCGCTGCTGCAAGCGCTTGCCGACCTGCAACCCGACTGCATCTTGATCGAAGGGCCGCCGGAAGCCAACGAACTGATTCCGCTGGTCGTCAACGCCGAAACCGAGCCGCCCGTCGCCATTCTAGTCTACAACCCCGACGCGCCGCAGCGCGCCGCGTGGTATCCGATGGCGATCTATTCGCCAGAATGGCAGGCGATGATCTACGCGATGCAGAATAACGTCGCGGTTCAGTTCATGGACTTGCCGCAAAAGCACATGCTGGCGCTGGAACATGAACTGCCACCCGCCGGAGATTTACCGATCAGCGAAGAACAAGACACTGATGCGCCGCCCGACAACCTTTACGAGTTCGAGGCGTTCGACCCGCTGCAAATGTTGGCGGAAGTGGCTGGCGAAACCGATGGCGAAAGCTGGTGGAATCGCGTTGTCGAGGAAAGCCGCAGTTCCGCTGAGATATTCCACGCAATCCATGAGTCCATGACCACACTGCGAGAACAGCCTCGCCCCGCGCCAGAATGGTTTGAACGCCGCGAAGCACTGCGTGAAGCATGGATGCGAAAAACGATTCGCGCGGCGGAAAAGACCTACGAACGGGTAGCGGTGGTTTGCGGCGCGTGGCATACGCCCGCGCTCGAAAATCGCAAGAACGCCAAAGCCGATAATGATCTGGTTAAGGGGCTGGCGAACGTCAAAACTGTAGCGACCATTGCGCCGTGGACATACAGCCGCATCGGACGCGACGGTGGTTACGGCGCGGGTGTGGTTTCGCCGGGTTGGTATCATCATTTGTGGGAGACCACGCCGGATGATGTGCCTGCACGCTGGTTGGGGCGGGTGGCAGCACTGCTGCGCGGCGAAGGTTTGCTGGCCTCTACCGCTCAAGTGATCGACGCCGTGCGCTTGAGCGAGATGTTAGCGCTGATACGCGGACGGTCAACGGGTTTAGGCGAACTCAACGAGGCCAGCGTAGCCGTGTTATGCGCTGGACAAACCGAACCGCTTGCGCTCATCCGGCGCAAGCTCATCATCGGTGAGCGCATTGGCAGTGTTCCACCGGATGCGCCCGCCGTGCCCTTACAGCGAGACCTCACCGCGCAGCAAAAGCGCCTGCGGCTGAAACTTTCGCCGGATGGGATGACGCTTGATCTCGACCTGCGTCAGCCTAACGACCTCGCCCGCAGCCAATTATTTCACCGTCTGAATCTGCTGCAAATCCATTGGGCGACCACCGGCGAGAATACAGTCAATGCTAAAGGTACATTCCACGAATATTGGGACGTGCGTTGGATGCCGGAACTCGACATCTCCACGATTGAAGCCAGCATCTGGGGCAGCACGGTAAAAAGCGCCACTGCCGCCTATGCGCGCCATCAAGCGGGCGAAGCGCAGCAGTTGAGCGCGGTCACGCGGCTTTTGACGGCGGTCTTGTTAGCCGCGCTGCCGGACCCGCTCGATGATTTGCTGCGCCGTTTGAGCGACATCGCCAGCCTGACGCACGATATGCACGATCTGATGGCCGCCGCTCCGCCGCTGGTCGATACCCTGCGTTATGGCGATGTGCGCGGCACGGATGTGAGCATGGTCGCGCCTGTGCTGGAAAACGTAGTGTTGCGCGTGTGCATCGGCTTGTATCGAGCATGTATCAACATCGACCACGATGCGGCGGCGCTGTTGAACGCCAAGATCATCGCGCTCGAATCAGCGCTGAATATCGCACAGAACGCCGAACTGCTCAAGCGCTGGCATGGGTCGTTGAACACTCTGGCTAACAGCGATGCGGCTCATCCT
>JACMMD010000325.1 GCA_014379235.1 Anaerolineae bacterium | reverse complement strand
CTTGATCTGCATGAGAAATCCTCAACGTATGTGTCTGATAATCTTCAAGAATAAACGGGGATTGAAATTCCCGACTAGAGAGCTAATTGCCGCAAATATTCCACGCTCTCGGCGACGGCGGCATCTTCATCCGAGTAGGCCGGGTGCATGTAAGCCATCTCGACAAAGTAACGCCCTGCGTAACCGATACCTTCAAGCTGCTCGATCATGCCGATCAGGTCAAGCTGACCGCGACCAAGTGGAGCGCTCGGCCAGAAAGCTGCTGGATTGCCTTTCGATTCGGGCAGCGCGATCAGGTCTTTGATATGCACCATGCGAATGTGTGGCAGCGCGATGTGAACAGCATCAGCAAAAACATCCCCGACGCGAACGCAGTTGACGGTATCAAAGCAGATGCCAACGTTATCCGCGCCGACGCTTTCGACTAATCTCACGATGTCGCGCATGGCGAGATCGGCGTGATTCTCTATCGCCAACGAGAGGCCGAGTCGAGCAGCTTCGGCGGCGGTGTCTTGAATGATCGGCTTCAAATTGCGAAGGCGCTCCTCAACGGGAATGGCCCATGTCAGCATATCGCCACAGACAAAGCGCACTAGCGAACAGCCAAGCGTTTTGGCTAAGGGCAGCGTTCGCATGAGATCAGCCACTTTGGCGGGGTTGGTGCCGCCTTCCAAGCCGGGGCGATGTCCCCACGAGATCGTTGGCTCTAGACCAAGTTCGTCGAGCTTATGGCGTAAATCGCCTACGGTATCGGCGTTGAAGTCAGGCATGTAGACGGTTTGCAGCGCGACAGCATCGAGACCGAGATCGTGGGCGCGGCGCAGAAAATCGTCCGTCGTCCAGTGAATTGAAGTTGGCTGCTCGTAAATGCCGATTTCGCCAAAGTAGCGGTGATACGAAAAACTGTCGAGGCCGATACGGCCTAAGCGGTTAGGCATCGTATTATCTCGACAGCCAGCCGCCATCGACGGGGATGATCGCGCCGTGAACGTAGTCTGATGCAGCCGACGCAAGAAAGACGACTGTGCCTTTGAGATCGTCGGGATCGCCCCAACGTCCCGCTGGCAGCCGCGCCATGATCTGCTCCGTTCGCACGGGGTCAGTCCAGATGTGGCGGTTAAGCTGCGTTTTGACATATCCCGGCGCGATGGCGTTGACGTTCACGCCTTTGGATGACCACTCGTTGGCCAGCGCTTTGGTCATCTGGGCGACGCCACCCTTAGCGGCGGCATAAGCAGGTGCCCGCAATCCACCGGAAAAACTGAGCATCGAAGCGATGTTGATGATCTTGCCGCTGCCCTGCGGCACCATGACACGTCCCGCAAGCTGGCATAACAGAAACACCGAATTTAGATTATTTTCGAGCGTTTCATCCCACAGTTCTATCGGGTACGTCAGTGACTCCTGCGAGTGGACGACACCGTGACAGTTCACCAGAATGTCCAACCCACCAAGTTTACTGACTGCCTGTTCAAAGACAGCGGCTAACGCTTGGCGGTCATTGAGGTCGGCTTGCAGCGATTGAACGGGGCGTTCGGGTGTGCCGATTTCAGCGGCGGCCTCGTCTGCTGATTGTGAGCGCCCGACGATTAACACGTCGGCGCCCATATCGTATAACGCTGACGACAGCGCTCGGCCTATACCGCCGCCGCCGCCTGTGACGAGCGCTCGGCGTCCGGTAAGCATAAATGAATTTAACATCCGCTAGTCCTTGAGTGAATGAGTTTGTTAATCGTAAATTTGCGCCGAATTCGGCGTGACGGACATAATATATATCTTCTCGACTTTGTATACAATCTGTCCAAAGTAGGATTGTGTCGAATAGAACCAACACAAGCCAGCGCTAACTTAGAGTTTAGGGGTGGATGTGTGTGAAAGGATTATTTTTGGAGCAGCTTTTTCTTGGTATCGACGTAGGTACGACTGCGGCCAAAGCGGCATTGTTCAGCGCTGATGGACGATTATGGGCCGTTGGACAGGGAGAATACAGCGTTCAGCATGTGCGTCCTAATTGGGTCGAACAGCGCCCCGAAGATTGGTGGCAAGCAGTTTGCAGCGCCATCCGGCAGGCGTTAGCCGCTGTGCCAGATGGCGCGCAGCGAGTGGCAGGCGTGGCGGTCAGCGCACAAGCGCCAACGCTGATAGCCTTAGATCGCAGTGGGCAGCCTCTTCGTCCGGCGCTCATCTGGATGGACAGGCGCGCCGAAGAAGAAGTCTCGCGCTTGAATGAGGCGCTAGGCGCGGACAATATTTATCGCATCACTGGCAATCGCACCGATGCATTCTATGTGGCGGCAAAACTGTTGTGGTTCAAAACTCATGAGCCGGAACTGCTGGCGCAAACGCATCAGTTCGTGCAGATCAACGGCTATATCAATTATCGACTGACTAACACCTACAGCCTCGATCCCGTACATGCGGCGCTGCTGCAACTGCGCGACTATGCAACGGGCGAATGGTGGACGGAGATATGTGATATTTGCGGGGTTGAACCGTCACAGTTTCCAGAAGTCCGGCCCGGTCACGAGATTCATGGGGAAGTGACACCATACGCGGCAGCGGCGACAGGCCTGCGGCCCGGTACTCCCGTGGTGGTTGGGACGGTGGACGGAGCGGCGGCGGCGCTTGAGGCGGGCGCAATTGAACCCGGCTCGGCGGCGGAAATGACAGGTACATCAACGGTGCTGTTGATGCCAAAAGCGGGCAGCGTCACCGAAGCGGCTTTCATCGCTATGCCTCATGCCGTGCCTGACGTTCATCTGCTGCTTGGCGCGATGGTGGCCTCTGGCGCGAGTTTGCGCTGGTTTCGTGACCAGTTCGGCGCGGTAGAAAAGCAAGCGGGCGCGCAGCTTAGCATCGACCCGTTTGACCTACTCACGCAGCAAGCGGCACAGGTCGAAGCCGGAAGCGATGGGGTGATTTTCTTGCCGTATATGATGGGTGAACGTGCTCCTCTATGGCATACTCAGGCGCGCGGCGTGTTCTTTGGTCTGTCGTTGGCGACACCGAAAGCGGCGCTTATACGAGCGATTTTAGAGGGTACGGCGTTTGCGCTGCGTCATAATGTCGAAGTGGCGCGAAACGCCGGCGTTGAACTTTCTGAGTTGCGCTCTGTTGGCGGGGGGACTCGCAGTGCTTTGTGGAATCAGATCAAGGCGGACGTGCTTGGCGTTCCAGTGCTGCTGCCGAAAGCGTCGGTTGGCGCGCCGTTTGGCGATGCCATACTCGTCGGCATTGGCGTAGGCGCTTACCCTGAAGTCGGACTCAGTGACGCGCTACGGGACATCATCAAGTTGCAAACCCGCTACGAACCGAACCCACAGAACCACGAGCGCTATCAACAAATTTATCCAATCTTTCGCAGCGTTTATGAGCATTTGCGCGGTGATTTCGACACAATGGCAGCGGTGTTTAACAGCAGCAGTGAAAGTTGAGAAATGAATAATCGAACAGCATTGGTGACGGGTGGTTCAAGAGGCATTGGCCGCGCGGCGTGTATCGCGCTGGCTGAACGCGGCGCGGCGGTAGCGGTTCATTATCGGGCGCAGGCAGCGGCGGCGGATGAAGTGGTCAGCGAAATCCAGCAGAGCGGTGGTAAGGCGTTCGCTGTTCAAGCCGATATGGCCGATGCTGGCGACATTCAGCGGCTAATCGAACAGGTCAACGCGACATTGGGGCCGATTGATATTCTAGTGAACAACGCGGGCGAGATGACCGATGGCGCGGTTATCGACATGAGCGATGAGATGTGGGAGCAAACGCTGTCGGTCAACCTGACGGCGGTTTTTCGCTGTTCCCGCGCTTGTATCGCGGCGATGCAGGAACGCCAATGGGGGCGGATTATCAACCTCACATCGCAGGCGGCTTACACAGGTTCAGCTAATCACGCGCATTATTCTGCATCGAAAGCGGGTCTTATGGGGCTGACCTATTCGCTGGCCAAGGAACTTGGCGCGGCGAGTATAACTGTCAATCTGGTAGCGCCGGGACGTATCACGACGGATATGCTGCTCGAACGCATGGAAGGGCGCAAGGACGAATGGATGAAGCAAACGCCGTTGAAGCGGTTAGGTAGGCCGGAAGAAGTCGCCGCCGCAATCGTGTTTCTGGCATCCGAAGACGCGAGTTACATCACGGGGTCTACTTTGCATGTTAACGGCGGGTTGTTGATGAGCTAACTTACTGCGTTTTCAGCATTGGCAGTAGGACGCGAAACGTGCTGCCAACCCCAACTTCGCTGCGGACTTGAATCTCACCGTTATGTGCCTCGACAATTTTCTTGGCGATTGAAAGCCCTAAGCCGACGCCGCCTGTGTCAGTCGAGCGCGCTTTGTCTGCGCGGTAGAAGCGCTCGAATATCCGCGCTAGGTCAATGCTTCCGATGCCGATGCCGGAATCTTGGAACTCTGCAACGACGCAGCTCTGCTCCTGATAAGTTCGCAGCCAAATACTGCCACCAGTTAGCGTATATTGCACGGCGTTTTGCAAAATTTCGGTTAGCACACGATCTATCTCCAACGGGTCTGCCGAGATAGACGGTAGATCCGTCTCGAGTTGTACGTTCAGCGTAATAGCTTTGGATTCGATCAGCAGTCGTTGATTAATAATGATGGATTGCATCAAGTCGCTGATATTGATCGAGCGAAAGGTGAACGCCGCCGCGCTGTCGAGGCGTGTCATGGTCAACATCGCATCTACCAAACGGGCCAAATGGGACGTTTGCTGCTCGATAACTTCCATATGGTGCTTGCGTTTTTCCGGTAGTGCCGCACGTTCAAGCAAAAATAGGCTGGTATTGATGGTCGAGAGCGGTGTCCGAAAGTCATGCGAGGCATCGCGGACAAAACTGGACAATAGGCTGACACGCTCTTTTTCTACCGCCAGAGCGACAGCGTTCGCCTCCGCCAGCTTGCGTTCGGTGATATTGGTGGCGACTCCTAGCACTTGAAATTCGCCCCCATCGGGTGCCATGATGGGTACTTTGATGGTCTGAAACCAATTTACTACGCCCGTTCGCGGGTTTGAGACTGCCTCTTCGAGAAAGAATTTTGACTTCAAGGTTCTGAGAATTTCTTGATCGTCTTTCATAAACTGCTGCGCTCGTTCAAGCGCTGCACCAAGTTCCTCATCGGTCTTACCAATGATACCTTCAGTAGGGATGTCCCAGAATTCAGCGAACGCTTGATTGACCAACGTAAACTGACCTTGGCGATTCCTGACGAAAATCAAATTGGGGTCAGTATCGATGATTTGGTTTAAGAACTGCTGTTGAGCAAGAATAAGGTCTTGCGCGGCTTTATGCTCGGTAATGTCGCGGCCAATGCCAACAAGCCCGACAATCGCCCCATACGGATCATACAAGGGGACTTTCGTTGTCCAAGCCCAACGGGTATTGCCATCTTCGTCACGGGCGGGTTCTTCTTTGTTAATGATCGAACTGCCAGTTTGAACAATGTACTGGTCATCGGCATAAAACAGGCTGGCGATGTCGTTCGGGTAAAAATCGAAATCGGTTCTGCCAATTAGTGCTTCTGGCCCGGCTGCTCCCATGACCTTCGCCACAGCCGTATTGCCAATGAGGAAGCGGCTCTCTCTGTCTTTCACGTAGACGAAAGCAGGCAGCGTATCAATCAATATTCGCAGCAGATTACGCTCGGCCAATAGAGCTTCTTCTGCTTGGCGACGTTCGACTATTTGCTGCGCTAAGGCTGCATTCGTGTTGGAAAGCTCAGTTGTTCTTTCAGTAATGCGCTGCTCTAGTGCATCGTAGGCCGCCTGCAGCGCTTCCTCATTTTTCTTGCGGCTGGTTACATCGCGGCTTAACCCCACAATACCGATGATGTTGCCCTTACTGTCTTGCAGCGGTACTTTCGTCGTTGAGAACCAACGTGTATTACCGTTCGCATCGGCATCCAGCTCCTCGCGGTTAATCAACGCTTGCCCTGATTGCATGACGCGCTGATCGTCGTCGTGGAACTGCTGCGCTACTTCCGGCGGTGAAAAGTCGGCGTTCGTCATGCCGACCAATGCCTCCTTTGAGCTGACGCCGACATTATCCATCACGCTGCGATTGCCGATGATAAAGCGGCTCTGACGGTCTTTAACGAAAATGTGGTCTGGCAGAAGGTCGATCACGGTGCGGAGTAAGTTGCGTTCGGTGGCTAAGATTTCTTCCGTATGTTTGCGGTCACTAATGTCGCGCACAAATCCGGCAAAACCAGTGACGATTTCTCCTTCGTAGAGCAGCATAACGGTTTGCTCTACCCAATGCTCTGCGCCATGTGCGTCTTGGACTGGAAATTCAAGCACAGAACGCACGACGCCATCGCGTTGCTGACGAATGTAATATGCCGCAACTCGTTTTTTCCACGAGGGGGCGATGTAATGGGTGAAATGTGTGCCAAGAATTTCCGTTGGAGCATAGCCAAACATCATTTGAACGGCTGGATTGATATAGATGCAAAGTCCGCTTAAATCGGTGGTGAAGATAACATCTCCAGCTGACTCAACGATTTGGCGATAATGCGCCAATGGCATCTCAGGATGCGCGTCTGCTGCATCTGGCCGAGAATTCGGCTGAGAATTCGTAGGAGAGGGTTGTTTGCTCATCAATATGCGCCAGCTGCTGTTAAAAGCTCAGTTAATTCGAAACTTAACATCGAGTCACCGACTATATAACTTTACCTCAGAATGAGGAATCTCAAAGAAACTCACCGCGCAGTGAGGTCAGCAGGAGAGAGATGTGCGTAGGTTTGTAATGCGATGAAAACTTAAGCCGGATGCTGTCGTTGACCTTGATTCGGCTGCTTGCCGACGCTGGTAAAGGCTTCCGCAGGGAAATTTTGCGGGTCTTTGTGGATGATCCATCGGCAAGGGTCGCCGGGATTTTCAGGATAGAGCGTCATTCGCATCGGACGGCCTAGGTTTTCAATAGGCAGAATCTGGTTGACGACGGCGCAGTGAGAGCAGTAGGCGCAGACTCCTTTACGATTCCACGTCCAATCATAAGCGCCTTCTATGTTGAGAAAGTTGTATGGCGCTTCAAGCCGTGAACCACTACCCACAACGGGATCGCCGCGACGCATCCGTCCGCCTGTGCCGCAGGCATCGAAGCTCAGGACGTAGCGTTCAGGTTCTTCGACAACGGAAATCGTTCCGGCACGATTAGGGCCAGAAAGATGTCCGCGCATCCCTTCAACTGTCAGCCGTAAGGAATCTTCCACGTTCATCGAGCGTAGTTTTTCATAGCGCACTGTCACCCAAGGTTCTTCAGTGACACGCAGCACTTCAGTAAGCACTTCCTCGCCCCATTCACGAATGAAGACGGACAGCAGCGCCCACGCCCAATCGGACAGAATATCGTGAATGATGCGCGATTCCTCGATGTAAGTGTCCAAAAGTCGGTTGAAGCTGTCGTTATCACCGCCGCGAATGGCCGCCTCAATTTCGGCGCGCCACTCACGCAAACGCTGTTCTTGCGCTTCGGATGTGCCGAGTGTCAGATAGAAGCGCTGTTCGCCTTCAACGAGGCAAACCGGCCACGCTAACCCCGGAACCGTCAGTCGGGCATGATGACCATCGACTACAACATCGGCTGTTGGCTGACCTTTAAGCCCTGCCGTTGTGCCGACCCATGCCGCCATGCTGTCTTGCAGCAGCGATTTCCATGCGTCCTCGCCTTTGCGCTCCAGATAGTAGCGCGCCATGTACCAGTTCCACACGCCGAAGATATACCAGATGGCCGCTAGTTCTTGCTGGAAATAGTCGAGCCACTGAATGGCATCATCGGCGCGGCCTTCACGGACGGCGGCCTCGATAAAGGGACGGGTCGGTGCGCCGAGTTCTTCGGGTTCATCTTGGCGCAGCATCCGGTTCAATGTGGTCGAAAATTGAAGTGAACTCATGGTTTCTACTCCGTTGGGGGGCTAACGATTTTAGTTGGTAAAGGCTGTTGGATTTCGCCGCTTGACCACGTTTCGCGCTGGCGAAGGTCGGCAAGCGGAATGTGGCAGCGAAGCGCGTGCGTGTCGCTGGTGGCTTGCCAAGGCGGTGCTACTTCATCGCAAATCGGGCCGAGCTTCCACGGGCAGCGATCCGCGAACGGGCAAGCAGTGGCGTGCTGCGGGGCGTTCGGTTCGGCATCGCTGCGGCTGATGGTGAGCGAGTGGGCATCGCTGTCTACTGCGATTTCGGGCACGGCCAACAGCAGCATATGGGTGTAGGGATGATAGGGCGGCGAGTAGACCTCTTCAACCTGCCCGACTTCGCAAAGCTGCCCGCGATATAACACGCCGACACGGTGCGCCAGCGAACGCACCACCGCCAGATCATGCGAGATGAATAGATAGGCGAGGTTGTGTTCAACTTGCAGGACGCGCAGCAGTTCGAGGATGCTGGCCTGCACCGATACATCGAGCGCGGATAAGATTTCGTCGCACAGCATCAGTTTCGGTTCGGCGGCTAAGGCGCGGGCAATGGCCACGCGCTGACGTTCGCCACCGGAAAGCTCATCGGGGAAGCGTGAGACATACGAACGATCTAAGCGCACGTCGTCTAAAAGCTGCTCGACGCGCAGACGCAGTTCGTCGCCTTGCAGCCCGAAGAAGAAACGCAGCGGCTGGCCGATGATTTGCCGAACACGCTGACGCGGGTTGAGCGAGGCATCAGGGTTTTGGAACACCAGTTGTATTTCGCGGCGCTGTTCTTTGTCACGGCGCTGAACGGCACGAACGATGTCGCGGCCTTCAAAGGTGATCGAACCGTCTACCGGGACGAGCAGACCGGCTACCGCACGGGCGATAGTCGATTTGCCGCTGCCGGATTCGCCAACGAGGGCGAACGTTTCCCGTGGGCGAATGTCAAAGCTCACATCTTGAACCACATTACGCCGTGCCGAACGTCGGGCGAATGGGTGCGGGCGCGTGAAATCGTAAGCCGCGTCGATTTTTCGCGCTTCAAGGATTGGCGCTCCATTCGGGTCAGCGTTAGAGCGATTGGCATCTGCTGTTGGTTGAGTACGGGCCAGCGCCGGAATTTCCGGCCAGCGCCAACAAGCTGCACGATGTTTGACGCTCACGGTGGTCAATGTCTGCGGATCGGTGAAGCACTTCGGTAAAGCGAAATCGCAGCGAGGCGCAAACGGGCAGCCCTGCGGCAGTTCGGAACGTTGCAGCAGACCGCGTAAAGGTGTCGCTTGACGCTGGTTGATGGTGCGTACTCGTGGCACGGATGCGATTAAGCCGCGTGTATAAGGATGGCGGGGGTTGGCGAACAACTCGCGGGTGGGGGCGTCTTCGACCAGTTCGCCCGCGTACATCACGCCGACGTGATCACAAATGACGTTGACCACGCCGAGATCGTGCGTCACGTACAGCATAGCCATGCCGTGTTCGGCGCGCAGGCGGGCGAGTAGTTCCAATATCTGCGCCTGCGTGGTTACATCGAGGCCGGTAGTCGGCTCATCTAAGACGAGCAGTTCAGGGTTGCAAGCAAGAGCCATCGCAATGACGACGCGCTGCTGCTGGCCGCCGCTCAACTGATGCGGAAATTTGAGCGCAGTTGCTTCGGTGTCGGGCAAGCGTACTTGCGCCAACAAATCGTAGACGTGCGCTTTGCGTTCAGCCTCATTCGTGGCGATGTGGTGTGCGTTCAGCACTTCGAGGATTTGTCTGCCGATGGGCATACCGGGACTAAGGGCCGTTGTCGGGTTTTGCGGCACGAGGCTGATACGTTTACCGCGAATCTGTTGCAGTGCCGAACCTCTGAGCTTTAGCAGGTCGCGGCCATCGAAGTTTATTTTCCCCTCGCGGATACGGCTGTTCGGGCGTTGATAACCGAGCAAGGTATAAGCGGTGGTCGTTTTGCCGCAGCCGGATTCGCCAACTAAGCCAACCGCTTCACCGCGATTGACCGCGAACGTCACGCGCTTGACGACGTTTACCCAACGATCTTGATTCCAGAAGTCGATGGTTAACCCCGCGACTTCGATCAGTGGGGCGGTGTTCGGGATATTGTCAGAAATCATATTTGTTATCATCATGCTTGTCGGCTATTGAGTATTGGCGCGGCCATACACACGCGATAACCCGTCGGTGAAGAGGTTCAAGCCAATAACTAGCACCGCCAGCGCAATGGCCGGAGCGAATACCGAAGCAGGCGCGGAAATGATGGCCGAGCGATTCTCGCTAATCATCAGTCCCCATTCCGGTATTGGCGGGCGTACTCCGAAGCCGAGAAAGCTCAAAGAGCCGATGAAGATCGGCGCGTAACCTGCGCGCACCCCGAACTCGACCAGCAGCACACCGAGCGCGTTAGGTGTCAATTCGCGGCGGACAATCGACCACGCCGATTCGCCGCGTGAACGGGCGACGGTGACGAAATCCCGCGTGACGAGGTCGATGGCGACAGCGCGGGCCATTCTGGCGGTTCGCGGCGCATAAACGACGGCGACGACCATAATCAGCAGAGGGTAACTGCCGCTGTTTTCCGGCCCGGCGGCGGCAATTATCAGCAGCGCCAGCACGATAAACGGGATGCTAATCATCGCGTCGAACAGGCGCATCAGCAGTTGGTCGAACCAACCGCCGATGAAGCCGCTTAATAATCCTAATGTTCCACCGATAAAAGTTGATAACAGCGTACTCGTTAGCGACAGGAACAGCACATCGTCTGTGCCGTGTACGACGCGGCTGAATATATCGCGGCCTAGCTGATCTGTGCCGAAAAGATGCTCTACTCCCGGCGGCGTAAACGGGCGTCCAGTGCTAGTTTTGGCGAAATCATAGGGGGCCCAGAAGCGGCCTGTGAGCGCGATCACCAGATAGAAAATCAGAATGATGCTGCCTGCGAGCAGCGGCGCGGGTAGACGGCGAGTGCGGGCGAACGTCTCCGACATCGAGCGGCGGTTAGGCGCGGTTACAGTGGTCATCAGCTTGCTCTCAGTCGCGGATTCAAAACAATCGCCATCACATCGGCAAACAGGTTGGCCAGAATGTAGACACCGGATACGATAAGCGCAACCGCTTCAATGATCGGGGCATCGCGCAGGAATACGGATTCGACCAGCAGTGTGCCCAAGCCCTGAAACACGAAAACCTGCTCCACGACCACGACGCCGCCGATGAGATAAGCGAGGTTGAGTGCCATTGTATTCAGCGCGGGAACAACGGCATTGGGCAGCGCGTGAAACAATACAACGCGGTAGCGCGGCAGCCCTTTCAAAATGGCCATCCG
>JACMMD010000324.1 GCA_014379235.1 Anaerolineae bacterium | reverse complement strand
GCAATACGCTGTCGAGCTTGCCGCGCCAGCGCCGGGCCAGCCGCTTCTTTTTCCAACGAGGATACACGCCCGCCATCAACGATCAACATCATATGCCCGACTTCCGCCGCCAGCCCATCCTTGCCGAGCAGCAGCCGACCATCGGTGATGACGCCGCCGCCGATTCCGGTGCTGACAGTGATGTAGATCGCATTGCGCGAATCCGTCGCAGCGCCCCGCGCCACTTCGGCTAGGACAGCGACATTCGCATCATTGCCTACGTAAACGGGTACGTTGAACTCTTTGTGCAAAATGTCGCCCAATGGGACATTATGCCAACCGGGAAGATTTGGTGGCGCGACGATCACACCCGTTTGTGGGTTGAGCGGCCCCGGCGCAGAGATACCTATTCCTTCCACCTTGTTGCCATCCGTCGGCAGCACTTCATGGATCAAATCGAGGATGCGTTTGAGCGTGGCATCAAGCCCGTTCTGGGCCTCAGTGGTGATGCCTTTGCGTTGGAGAAAGTTAAGCTGTTGATCGAGCCGAGCGGCGCGGATATTAGTCCCGCCCAGATCAACGCCAATAATTACTTCCGACATTAGGTTCTTCCCTTCGACAAACCAGCAGCGCAATTAAACAATTGTTCTATGAAGCGGTTGAAGTGTCCGCGAAACATCGTTAGAATAGCCGGAAAATCGCAGTTTCGATAGTTACTCTCATCACCCACTTTGTAACAGGAAATCATACATATGGCGCGTGAAACTCCGCTGCGGCGGCAGTATCTCGATATTAAGAAACAGTATCCCGACTGTATTCTGTTTTTTCGGCTCGGTGACTTTTACGAAACCTTCGACAAGGACGCCGAAAACGCCGCCCGCGAACTCGACATAGTGCTGACGAGCCGCAACTTTGCCAAAGGCGAACGCAGCCCGATGGCCGGCGTTCCGCACCACGCCATTGACAGCTACGTTTCGCGCCTGATCGAAAAAGGCTATCACGTCGCCATCTGCGAGCAAACCAGCGAACCGGATGGTCGCGGCATTGTTGACCGCGAAGTGCTGCGCGTCATCACGCCGGGAACGGTCATCGAGCCGGAACTGCTATCCGAAGATCAGCCAAGCTATCTTATGGCCGTCGTACCGTTTGGCGATGCGAAATCAGGACGTTGGAACAAAGCCGGCCTCGCCTATGTGGATATTTCGACGGGCGAGTTCGCGGCCACTCAGCTTGAAGGCGAGAACACTGCTGTTCTGGTGCTGGAAGAATTGGCGCGTCTCGCCCCGCGTGAAGTATTGATGCCCCAAGATTGGGTCAAGCGCGGCGTATCCTTCCCGGCTGGCGTTCACCTGACACCTTATGCCGATTGGCGCTTCGAGAAAGCCACCGCCGACGAAAGCCTGAGCAACCATTTTCAGGTGCAAACTCTGGACGGCTTCGGGCTGCGCGAAATGCCAAGCGCGATCTGTGCGGCAGGCGCGATTTTGCAGTATCTCCAAGAGACGCAGCGTAACAGCCTCGCGCAGTTGACCAGTGTACGCGCCTATTCCACCGCCAGTTTTATGGTGCTAGACCAGTTCACACGCCGTAATCTCGAACTCACCGAAACGCTGCGTTCGCGCAAAGCGGCGGGCAGCCTGCTCGGTATCCTTGACCGCACCATTACAGCGATGGGAGCGCGCCTGCTGAGGATGTGGATCAACCAACCACTGCTGGAACTCAACCGCCTGAATGCGCGCCTGAACGCT
>JACMMD010000323.1 GCA_014379235.1 Anaerolineae bacterium | reverse complement strand
CACTGGCTCACTGCGTCGAAGCGCTGTACTCGATCAACCGCAATCCGTTGTCGACAGCGGCTGCGCTGTCGGGCATCAAGACTATCGCGGGTTCGCTGCTGCGCTGCTATCAACACGGCGACGATCTCGAAGCGCGAACCACTATGCTCATTGGCGCGAATCTCGGCGGGCAGAGTTTGGCGACGGTCAAGATGGGTTTGCATCATGGGACATGTCATGTGCTTGGCGGGACGGCGGGCGTAGCGCACGGAGTCGCCAACGCGATTGTTCTGCCTCACGCGATGCGCTTCAACCTCGACACCGCCGACGGGATCGGAATAGCGCCGATGATCGCGCTTGTGGGCGAAGCGATGGAAGTATCCGTCCGCCGCGATGGAGTCAACGACGAAGAAATCGGTGAAATGGCGGCGCAAGCGGTTTACGATCTCGTGGCGCAAATGGGTTTGCTGCAGCGCCTACGCGATGTTGGCATTAGCGAGGACATGCTGCCGATGCTGGCTGAAAATATGCTCAAGAGCAAAGCCGTTCAGGACAACCCGAAGCCGGTCACGCTGGATGGGGCGTTGGGTTTGCTGAGAGCGGCGTGGTGATAAAAGTACGAGGTTCGAGGCGCGAGTAGGGGGTTCAACTGAACGCCCGACTTGATTGCAACTTTTGACTGAAAGCTGATGGCTGACAAGCTGATCGCTGATAGCTAGAGGGGCTAACCGATGCGAAACTTAAACGAGGACAATATCACCGAGTCGGTGCTGCAACAGATCAAGGCCGACAATCCACGCTTGCAGCAGATCATGACCAGCTCGATTACCCATCTTCACGGCTTTATCCGTGAGGTTGAGCCGAGCGAGGATGAGTGGTTTCAGGCGATTCAATTTCTGACGCGCGTGGGTCATAAGTGCGACGACCAGCGCCAAGAGTTCATCTTGCTGTCGGATACATTGGGCGTGAGCATCCTCGTTGACAGTATCAGCCACCGGATGCCCGAAGGCGCAACCGAAAGCACGGTGTTCGGGCCATTTCATCGCGAGGGCGCGCCCGTGCTGGAACATGGCGCGAACATCGCGCACGGGCCGGAAGCAGAAAAAGGCGAACCCGTCGTCGTGCGCGGGCGTGTCACCGATTTATCCGGCCAGCCGCTTGCGGGCGCACTGCTGGACATCTGGCAGGCATCGCCGGACGGCAAGTACGATGTGCAAGACCCCGATCAGCCGGAAATGAACCTGCGCGGCAAGTTCCTGACCAATGCCAACGGCGAATACTGGTTCAAGACCGTCAAGCCGTCGGCGTATCCGATACCCGATGATGGCCCCGTCGGCGACCTGCTGCGGGCTACCGGACGCCACCCGATGCGCCCCGCGCACATCCACTTCATGCTGTCGGCGGATGGCTACGAGCGGCTCATCACACATATCTTTGTCGAGGGCGATGACTACCTCGACTCGGACGCGGTGTTCGGCGTGAAAAATTCGCTGGTGGCTGATTTCACGCTCAACGAATCGCCGCAAGCGGCGGCGGCCTATGGCTTCGACGCGCCGTTCTATGAAGTGGAATTCAATTTCGGATTGAAGCCGATTTAGCAATCAGCTATCAGCTTAAAATTTAGCGGCAGATCGGCTATGCTTGGTAGAGACACGATAACGAACGAAGTTCGCCGTGCCCCTACAGCGAAATTTACAGGTTCAACATGAATGAAGTCGTCATTGTCAGCGCCGTTCGGACTCCGATTGGCAAGCACGGCGGCGCGCTGGCGTCGATTCGTCCCGACGATCTGGCCGCGCTGGTCATCCGCGAGGCGGTGTTTCGCGCAAGCATCGACCCTACCGCCATCGAAGAAGTCTACATGGGCAGCACCAACCAGTCCGGCGAGGATAACCGCAATGTGGCACGGATGGCGCTGCTGTTGGCTGGACTGCCGCAGACGATTGCCGGAGTGACTATCAACCGATTGTGTGCCAGCGGACTCAACGCGGTCAATCAAGCGGCACGGGCCATCAAGTGCGGCGAAGGCGACATCTTCGTCGCGGGCGGTGTGGAGTCGATGACCCGCGCTCCCTACTCGCTGCCGAAAAATGCCAACGCATGGGGCGGCGGCAACCAGACCGTCTATGATACGACGCTCGGTTGGCGCTACCCGAACCCGCGCATGGAAGCGCTGTTCCCGCTCGAATCGATGGGCGAAACCGCCGAGAACATCTACGAAATGAGCCAAGCGGGGCACATCAAAGGCGGAGCTATCAGCCGCGAAGATCAGGATCACTTCGCGCTGCAAAGCCAAGAACGCGCCGTGAACGCCATCAACAACGGCTACTTTCAGCGCGAGATCATGCCCGTTGAAATCCCGCAGCGCAAAGGGCCCGCGCTCATCATGGATACGGATGAATATCCTCGCGCCACCAAAACCGCTGACGGTCTGCAAGTGGCGACTGACATGGAAACGTTAGGCAAGCTGCGTCCGGCCTTCCACGAGGGTGGCAGCGTGACCGCCGGAAATTCGAGCGGCATCAATGACGGCGCGTGTGCCCTGATGCTGATGTCGGCGGAGAAAGCCGCAGCGCTTGGGGTCAAGCCGCTGGCGCGATGGGTGGCATCGGCGGCGGTTGGCGTAGACCCGCGCACAATGGGCATGGGCCCCGTGCCCGCGACGCATAAAGTTTTGCAGCGCGCCGGACTCACGCTGGACGACATCGACCTCGCGGAACTCAACGAGGCGTTCGCGGTGCAGTCGATTGCGGTGCTGCGCGAACTCAGCTTGAGCGAGGACATCAGCAACGTGAACGGCGGCGCAATCGCACTCGGTCATCCGCTGGGCTGCACGGGAGCGCGTATCTTAACGACACTGCTGTACGAGATGCGCCGACGCGCCGACACCGGCGAGTCGATGCGCTACGGGCTGGCGACGTTGTGTGTGGGCGTCGGCCAAGGCGAAGCGACGATTATCGAGTTGATGTAAAGCAATGCGGGCACGGCGAAACTTCGTTGCGTTATCGTGCCTCTACAAAACGATGGTGTAGGGGCGACACATATGTCGCCCGTATCTATCCAAAGGGCAAGGCATGCCTTGCCCCTACACTATAATTTTTCATTTTGTTGATAGGTTTGCTTCGATGAAAACAGTCCCACAGATTACGGCGCAAGAGGCCGCCGCACTCGTGCCCGATGGCGCGGTCATGATGTCCGGCGGTTTCGGCATGACCGGCAACCCCGTTCACCTGTTTCACGCGCTGGCTGAACGCGCCGTTCGCAACCTGACACTGATCTCGAACAACGTCGGTGAGCCGGGTCTTGGCGGCGGACGGCTGCTGCGAAATGGTCAGCTTAAGCGGGCGATTGGCTCGTTCTACACGTCGAACCCCGAAGCGGTAGCCGCCGCGCAATCCGGTGCGCTGGATGTAAAGTTGATTCCGCAGGGCACGTTAGCCGAAGCGATTCGCGCAGGCGGCGCAGGCATCGGCGGCTTCTATACGCCGACGGCGGCGGGAACAGTTCTCGCAGGCGACGACACGAAAACGATCAACGGTAAAGAGTATGTGTTCGTGCCAGCCCTGCGCGCTGACGTGGCTTTCATTCGTGCTTATCGTGCGGATACGGCGGGCAATCTGGTTTATCGCATGACCGAGCGCAACTTCAATCCGCTCATGGCCACCGCCGCTGACATCGTGATTGCCGAAGTTGAAGAAATTGTTGCTGTTGGCGAACTATCGCCGGATGAAATCGTCACGTCGGGGAACTTCGTGGATTATCTGGTGCAGGCGCACACCACGCTCGAAGAACTGGGCACGTCGGCCAATGTGGCCAGCAGTCGCAGGCCCGTTGACGAGACACGCATGAACATGGCCCGGCGCGCATTGGCCGAACTCAAGCGCGGCGATGTGGTCAACCTCGGCATCGGCATCCCGACGCTGGTGGCCGATCTGATCTCCGTTGAAAACGGGCTGATTTTGCACACCGAGAACGGGATGCTCGGCGTGGGGCCTGCGCCGGAGAGCGGCGGCGCGATGGATTATCCGGTGAACGCGGGCAAGCAGCCTGTTACCGCGCTGCCGGGAAGCTCGTATTTCGACAGCGCCTTGTCGTTCGCCATGATACGCGGCGGGCATGTGGATGCAGCCATCATGGGCGGCTTGCAGGTTGACGAAGGCGCGAACCTCGCCAACTGGGCCGTTCCCGGCGAACCTCTGCTCGGCGTCGGCGGCGCGATGGACTTGGCGACTGGCGCGAAACGCCTCATCATCACCATGACGCATACAGCGAAGGGCGGCGAACCGAAGATTGTACCGTCGCTGACGCTGCCGCTCACAGCGCGCAACGCGGTGAATACGGTGATTACGGATTTAGCGGTGTTCAAATTCCCCGATGGTCAGCTTACACTAGTTGATCTCATGCCGGGAGCGACGTTGGAGCAGGTTCGAGCGTCTACAAGCGCCGCTTTTCAGGAGCGGCTGTAAAGATTAAAAGCGTATCACAAGGGTACAAAGGGTCAAAGGTACAAGGAAAATACGTTTGAATTTTTTATTTGATTGCAAGCCTACGCCGAAATTATTGAACCGCCAAGTTCGCTAAGAAAAAAATATTGTAAAGACATTCCAAATTCTTTTCTTTGTACCCCTGTCCCCTTGTACCTTTGTGATGTGCTTTTGTATTGGCTGAAATGCAAATTGCTACAATCTTTTTGCGTGCATACGGTAAAAGGCGTTATAAACTATTAAATTAACTGCGTTCATGCAGTTAAAGAAATATAGAACGCAGTTGTTTTCAAAACTATTGGTT
>JACMMD010000322.1 GCA_014379235.1 Anaerolineae bacterium | reverse complement strand
CAGCGAATGAATACGATCGGTACGTATGAACAGGACAGTTCGGCGGTTGGCCGCATCAAGACTTGGACCATGCTGACAAACCTAGCGCTCGATCGACCGCTGGTTGGCGGGGGTTTTGAGCCATACACCACCGAGGTATTCCGCCGTTACTTGCCGGACTATGACCGCACCCACGCGGCGCACAGCATCTATTTTCAGGTCTTGGGAGAGCACGGGTTTGTCGGGCTCGCGCTGTTTCTCACATTCTGGTGGCTAACCTGGCGCCTCAGCGGCCGCATTCTGAAACACACAAAAAATGATCCGGAGTTCAAGTGGGCATATTGGCTGGCAGCAATGACGCAGGTCAGCTTGATCGGTTATTTCGTAGGCGGCATGTTCCTAAACCTTGCCTACTGGGACATGCCGTACTTCTTGATGGTTGCCATCGTCGTGACCTGGCATGTAGTTCGAAGCCGAAGCGCCGAACCCACTAATCCTAGTGCGCTGCGCCCCGCTCTCGAACGTGTGCGCTACCCCGCTCGTTCGCCGTCGATGCCGTCTTGACAGCAAACATCGCTGTGCTCGGCGTCAATAGATGTCCAAAGAAGCGTACGGGCGCGATCGCGCGCGCCATTCTCACCAACGACCGCATCAACCCTCGCACCCGTTCCAGGTCGATCATGTCAAATCGGTCAAGGCATTTGAAGCCGAGAGGGGCAAGATAATCGCGCAACCCATAAAACGTGAACCAATTGACCGCTGGATACTTCGCATAGTTAGCGAGGGCGGGCCGCGTTGTGACGGCCAGTCGCTCATAGCGACGCTTCACGAAACTGGGATACCAACTGTACAGCGGTAGATTGAATTCGCTTTGAACCGGGCAAAGCACGTTCGTCGTGCTGACGTAAAGTAAACCGCCAATGTCGAGCGACCTGGCTGCTTCGCGCAAGCAAGCTTCCCAATCGGGAACATGCTCCAGCAGCTCCGGCAGTAAGCAAACGTCTACCGACGAGTCTTCCAGCGGCAGTGCGGTTGCCGTGCCGACGCGGAAATCAACCCGGAGTCCGCGTTTGGCTGCGCGCTGCCGGGCCAGTTCGACGAGCGGAGCGTTTATATCAAGACCCAATACAGAGTGACCCAGCTCGGCCCATAAAAGTGATTGGGTGCCGGCCCCGCAGCCGATATCTGCCACGCGAAGGTGGGCCGTGTCGTGTCCGCGCGCCGCGAGAAGCGCCAAAGCTTTGCTGCGTATGGTCCGAAATCGCTGCAGCGTTGCTTCTGAGAGACTAGCCTCCTCGTAATAAGCGAGAAAATGCGGGTCCGAGCCGTGGTCGAACGACGTAGCGTTGTCTTCCGACCGCGTCGAATTCATTGCATTACCTTCACCCTGCTCGGCGTGGTGCCGTGTAATTGACGTGCCAGCTCAAGCACCCGCTCGGCGTTGCGTTCCCACGTCAGCTCACGCTCGTGAATCGTGTTCAGTGCTGCAAGTGCCAGGCGCTGTCGCAGCCCGACGTCGTTGAGCAGGCGCTCAATCGCCCGCTGCATCGCACCCGGCTCGCTCGAATCAAACAGCCAAGCATTAGCACCGTGCGTGAGCACCTCACGTACGTTGGGCTGATCCGGCGCTAATACAGCGCGGCCCAGCGCCAGATATTCGAAAAGCTTCAGCGGTGACGCGTACGGATTAGCCGCCGGCTGCAGGGCGATATCAAATGCGCTGACCAGCGACGCAACCGCGTCGCGAGCGACCACGCCAGTGAAGATCACTCGCGCACCCACTCCGGCATCGCGTGCCCTGCCCTCCAGCGATGGCCGCGCGGGACCGT
>JACMMD010000321.1 GCA_014379235.1 Anaerolineae bacterium | reverse complement strand
TGCGCCCCTACACAATCAATTTTTCTTGTAGGGGCACGATGCATCGTGCCCCAACGAACAATGAAAAAATTGCGCGATTAGCTAACCGCGTCTTCGAGGCCGACGATCATCTCATCGACGGCTTCTTCAACCGTGTACTCGCCAACCAGCACCTTCTGGAAGGCCGGCAGCGCAACCTCGCTTGACCATGCCGAATAGCCGACAAAGCTCGGCGGAAGCTGTCCGATTTCGGTTGCTTCCAGCGCTGCCGCATAGATCGGGTTACCAGTAATGCGCTCGTCGTTGACAATCGCTTCGGAAACCGGGAAGTAGCCTGTTTCCTCAAGGAAGGCGATGGCCGGTTCGTTCTCGCCCCAGTAGCTGACCCACGCCCATGCAGCGTCGGCGTTTTCTTCGGACATCAAGCCATTGTACAGATAGCTGACGCGGGTGACGTGTTCCGCCGGGCCGGCAGGCTTAAGCGCCGTGCCGAATTCGACACCCGGTTCCAGAGCGGCGCTCACCTCAGCCAGCGAACCGGTGTGATGCCAGATCATCGCGGTTTGCCCGGTCTTGAAGCCGTCCATAATCTGGCGATAGCTGTCTTCCGGCGCGCTCGGTGGCACAACGCCGTCGGTGGTGTACAGCCCTGACCAGAACGCAATCGCTTCAATCGCGGCATCGCGGTCAATGGCGGGGTTGCCATCGGCGTCCAGCAGCGGCGAGCCGAATGACTGAAGCACGTCGGTGATGAAGCCCTGCCCGCCCGCGCCGCCGCGCAAGCCAAAACCGTAACGCCCTTGTTCGGGGTCAGTGAGCGCGATGGCTGCTTCACGGAATTCTTCGAACGTGGTGGGGACTTCGATGCCAGCTTCTTCAAACCAGTCAGCGCGGTAGTACATCCAGTCCACGAATGTGAACGCCGGAACACCGTAAATCTTGCCGTCGAGCGTGACGCCTTCCCAACGGTTCGCAGGCATAAACTCGTAGAGTTCCCAGTTGGTGACGCGCTCGGTCAGGTCAACTAGACCGCCCATCGCCACCATATCCGCGAGGCGTTCGGAGGCGACCATCGTGGTATCGGGGCGCGAGTTCGCCTGTACGGAGCGGGTGAACGCGGCCATGAAGTCGGCGTTGGGGATGTTCTCCTGTGCAATCGTGATGCCGGGATACTGCTCCTGAAACAGCGCGATCACGCGCTCCATGCCTAGAAATTCGGTTTCGCTGGTGAAGTGATGTACGTAATCAATCGTGCCTTCTTGCGCGCCCGCGAATGGCAGGAAACGCGCCATCGCCAGCCCTGTGCTGCCAACTGCCGCAGCCTTCATAAAATCACGACGGCTCATGCCTAAAGCTTTTTTGCTAAACATCATTTAGTCTCCAAAAATAGGTTACTTTGATTGGAATGCGCTTGCTAACCGATCTTCCACGATAAAATAAATTATAAATTATCATATTCCGTTTAGCAAAAAAGCTGTCAGCATTAAACTGTTAGCCATTAGCCTTAAGCTGCTCTGTCGCAACCATCGTGGATTGATTGAGTAGGGGTGCCTCGCGAGGCGCCCTACAAACTGCAAAACGGCTGATAAGCTGACTGGCTGACCGCTACCCTTTTATCGCCCCTGCCGACATACCGCGCACCAGCGAACGCTGAACGATGGCGAAAAAGATCATGATCGGGATGATGCTCAAGATGCCACCCGCGCTGAACTGTCCCCACGCCAACTGGAACTCACCGACCATCAACTGAATGCCGACGGGCCATGTGCGCGAACCCTGTCCGGTAGTTAGCATCAGCGCGAACAGGTATTCATTCCATGCTGCGATGCCGATGAATACCGCCGTCGCCACAAAGCCGGAGCGCGCAATCGGCAGTACGATGCGGAACAAGGCTCCAAGCCGGGTACAGCCGTCGATACGCGCCGCCTCTTCGAGGTCAATCGGGATGGCATCGAAGAAGCCTTTCATCATCCACACGCATAGGGGCAAGAGGAAGGTGGTGTAGGCCAGCGCCAACCCATGCCGCGTGTCGAGCAGCCCCAGATCACGCAGGATGATGAACAGCGGAATAATCAGCAGCACCACCGGGAACATACGAATCACGAGGTAAAACAACAGCAGCGGCGTTCGTCCGCGAAAGCGAAAACGTGAGAACGCATAGCCCGCGAGTGAGCCAATAATCAGGCAGATGACCAGCGTGATAGCCGTCGTGATCGCGCTGTTGACGATCAGCGTCGGGAAGCCCGAACGATTCCAGATGTTAACGTAATTATCGAAGGTGACGATCTGCGGAATATACTGCAAGTTACGGGTAACGATGTCTTCCTCACGCTTGACTGAGGTCAGCAGTGTCCACACAATCGGCGCGATAGCGAAGATCACCGTCGAGATGATGACGATATAGCTGAGGGTGTTGAGCAGCAGCGTGGTTTGGCGTTGACTCTTAAACATCGCTTACTCCTTCATCGCGCCGGAGACGCGCACGTAAACCACTGTGAACAGCATCAACAGCAGCAGCATAACGACTGAAATCGCGCCGGATACGCCAAAATCGAAGCGCAAATAGGCAGTTTGGAACGCATACAAAGATAAGGTTTGCGTCGCATGGCCGGGGCCGCCGTTGGTCAAAATCATCAGCAAATCGGGCGAGTTGACCATGCCGATGACGCGCAAAACGACAGTGGTGATGATGATCGGCTTGAGCAGCGGCAGCGTGATATACCAGAATTTCTGCACGGGATTCGCTCCATCCACCGCCGACGCTTCATAAAGATCGTCGGAAATACCCTGCAACCCCGCTAAAAGCAGCAGCGTGAAAAATGGGAACGACTGCCACAGCGCGACGACAAGCACGGTTGGCATCGCCGTGTTGGGGTCAGAGAACCACGCTCGATACTCGGTGAGTACGCCGAGCTTCACCAGAATGTCGTTGATGACACCGAGCCGCGAGTCGAGCATCAGCGCCCAGATGTTGCCCGCGATAACGACGGGCATCACCCACGGCAGCATGACTAATACGCGGGCCAAGCGAAAGCCGCGCAGCGCTTGATTGAGGGCTAACGCGACGATCAAGCCCAGCGTAAACTGGCTGGTGACACCGCCGACTACCCACCAGAAGGTATTGGTCAGCGCGACCTTAAACGTGCGATCATTGAGCAGATCGACGTAATGCTCGATGCCGAGGAATTCGTTGCCGAGGTCGGGACGGTTGAGGCGCAGCTCAAAAAAGCTCATGCGTATGCCGGAAAGCACCGGATAGATGACCACCACTGAGACGAGAATCAGGCTCGGAAGAATCAGCAAGTAGGCCCAGTAGCGGGTCTCCGACAGATTGCCAAGAAAAGTGATCGGGTTGAATGAGGTGGTACGCGGCGCGAGTGGTTTCGCAAGGGGTTGTTCAACGTTCAAAAATAATCCTTAATCTTCTTACGGGCAATGCTCTACCCGCACCCTGACGAAAATTATAATTTATCAAAAAGTACCGCAGTTCATAGCGAAACACAACTTTTTCGGATAGTTTGACTATGCGGATTGAATCGCCAAGTAAGGGAATTATCAGGACGCAAGACGCCACACATCGACGATGCCATCGTGAATATGAGCAAGCGCGCTGCTATCTAGCGCCCAGAAAAATGTTCCCGTTGGCGATTGTAGGCTCGCAGAAATTGGCAACCGTTCCTCAATAGAACCGTCTGCTGTTAGCAACCAGATACTTCCGTCCAAGCGCTGCACAACCATGCGGGTTTCATCCGGCGACCAGATGACTTGTGCGGCATCCGACAGCATCGCTATCGCTTCACCATTTGTCGCATTCCATATCATGCCGCCGCCTTGAGAATCGACTGCGGCGGCATAGTTTCCGGCAGGACTTAGAAATCCCCGTTTGGCGTTGTGTATCAATCCCGTCAAGCTGAATCGCTGCGAACCGGGATTCGATTCAGTGTCTATAAAATATGGTGGCGCTAAACGGGACAGCAGTGGCGAAATTAATTGATTGTATGACTCGCCCAAATTGCTCCAACGCAGTGAAATCAACTCATCTTCATCTGACCATACCACCGCGCCAGAAGCAAGAGGTGCCCAACCAAGCGTAAATCCATGCGTCTCAACGTTGTAAATGTATGAACCCCCTGTTACATAACC
>JACMMD010000320.1 GCA_014379235.1 Anaerolineae bacterium | reverse complement strand
TTGGTCAATATTTGATCTATCGTAGTTTGGTGCGTCAACTTTACCCTTTACGAGCAATTTATCTCGCCATACCTAACTATGCCTATCATGGCGTATTCACCAAAATTGCTATGCCCGTTGTAAAAGAGGCTGCGATAAAATTAATCGTAGTTGATTTAGCCGATGAGGTGATTGAGCAATGGCTGGAATGATGGAAGCTCTAAATATTACTTCACTTGTTGAGGTAACTCGTGCCGAAGTTGACCAATATGCCGGCCCGTCACTTGGCGCGGTGACGATTCCTGTATTTGATGAGCGTCAACAGCTTTACACCGTCATAATCGTCCCTGATCGTCCGCGACCTTTTCCAGCTCGAGTTGTCGTCATGGCTCAGGTTGTGAATGATAAGATTGTCATCATCGAAGATACTACCGACAAGCCGCTTGTTGATGCGCTGATGCAAGCGGGTGTTCCGCGTGAGAAAATTGTGCTGGCTTATGCGGGCGAAACTGCCCCCACCGAAAATGTAGAATAAGGAATTATGGAACTCTATATCATCCGTCACGCCCAATCGGCCAATAATGTCATCGAGGATATTGCAGGTTACGAATCGCAGCGTGTTCCCGACCCGCCGCTGACCGAGCTTGGCTTGGAACAGGCGCAGCTTGTCGCGGATTATCTCGCTGGCAATCTTCAGCCGATGACTCTGAAAGGCCCCAATGGACGTGTTTACAACTATGGCGCGGGCGGTTTGCCTAAACTGACACATCTGTATTGCAGCGCGATGCACCGTGCGCTGCAAACCACACAGCCTATCGCACAGGCGCTCAACTTGATACCCGAAGTTTGGCTCGAACTGCACGAGCAGGGCGGTATCTTTTTACAGGAAAGCACTGGCATCGTCGGTTATCCGGGCATGACGCGCAGTCAAATCTTAGAGTCGTTTACCGACTACAAGCTGCCGGATACGATCACCGAACAGGGTTGGTGGAAACCGGAGTCAGGCTATGAAGATGTGGCCGTGACGATGGGGCGCGCCGTTCATGTGGCGACCAACTTGCGCCAGCGCGCACAAGGCAGCAATGGCCAGAATGAGCGCATCGGAATTGTGACACATGGCACGTTCATTGACCTGCTGATGAAAGCGCTGCTCAATATGCTCCCCGGCGATTTTACGTCCTTCAACCACAACAATACTGCGATCACACGCATTGACTTTAAGGAAAGCGGGCGACTGGCGCTCCGTTACGTGAATCGCACCGCTCATTTGCCATCGGAGATGGTATCCTAAGCTAATGTGCTGGGTACCGAGTGCTGACTAAAAAGTGCGGAGTACAGGGTACAGATAGCTAGGGCCTAGAGACAAGCAACTAAAAGCCAGAGGCTTGATTATGACCTTCGAACGTCTTCGCACCTTGAATACCCAACCCGCCGTTATCAAGTCGAGCGCCGCCGCGTTGGTAATCGGCGGGCTGCTATTCGGGGCCTACTTATTGTCTCCGGCCAGCACGACATTTTTGATCGTGGGGATGTTCGCGCTGGCACTGGGTCACGTTGCGATCTTATTCTCGCCACCACCAGAAACAGTGACACCGCCTTCAACCGATATTTATGCTATGTCGATGGTTGAAATCCCTGAACGTGATGATCTGGCGCTGAAACTGCACGTCACCGCTGATGGTTTGGTGCGGGCAGCACAGGCCATTAATTCCGTCACCGCGCAGCAGGCCACCGGGGCCGCCGATCAAGCTGAAATTATCTCTCGAACGAACACGCTCTTAGGCGAATTCGTGGATGTTTCGGAGCAAATACAGGAGCAGGTACACGGCACGGCCCAAATCGCCAAACAAGCGGTCAACGTCTCGCAGAGCGGGCAAGCCGCCATTCAGCAGACGATTGAAGGCATGAACGAGATTCGCACACAGGTCGCCGCGATTGCCGAGACGATTATCACGCTAGCCGGTCTGACGCAGCGCATCGACGCGATCATCACGTCGGTCAGCGAAATCGCCACACAGTCTAATTTGTTGGCGCTGAACGCTTCAATCGAGGCGGCGCGGGCGGGTATTCAAGGGCGCGGCTTTGCCGTTGTCGCGGATGAAGTGCGCGTGCTGGCGCAGC
>JACMMD010000319.1 GCA_014379235.1 Anaerolineae bacterium | reverse complement strand
GCAAGCGGGCGCGTATGACGTGGTGCTTCTGGACATCATGCTGCCGGGATTGGACGGTGTATCCGTGTGCCGCAAGCTGCGCGCCGAAGGTTACACCATGCCCGTGCTGATGCTCACTGCCCGCGATTCCCTGACTGATAAGGTCAAAGGCTTGGACAGCGGCGCAGACGATTACCTCGTGAAACCGTTCGCCATCGAAGAATTGATGGCCCGCTTACGAGCGTTGGGGCGGCGCGAAGGCCCTAGCAAAACGTCGGAATTGCAAGTTGGCGATCTGGTGTTGGATACCGCGACCAAACGCGGGCGGCGCGGCCAGCATGAATTTGAACTGACCGCTAAAGAATATGCCCTGTTGGAAACCCTGATGCGCCACCCGAACCAGATTCTCACCCGTGACCAAATCATCGAGCATGTCTGGAACATCGACTACGACGCGCAATCCAAGCTGATCGAGTTCTATATCCACTCCCTGCGAAAGAAGATCGACGCTGAGGGCGACCTCAAGCTCATTCAGACGATACGCGGCTTAGGCTACCGGATTAGTGCTGATGCGGCCTGCGGTTCTAGTTAGCGGGCTAGTAAGCCTGCGTACTCGCCTCGTTTTGTGGACTGTCGCGCTCGAAGCGGGTCTGCTGCTGCTGTTTGCTGTGCTGCTGGTTATCGCTGTTCAGAACAACCAGAATCAACAGATCAACGCGGCTCTGCGTTTGAGCAGCGATCAGTTGGGCGCGGTGGTCGATACCCGCGACCCGGACGACAACGAAAGCAGCGGTGCTGACGATGGGGCAGAGAGCAGCGGCGCAGCCAATGATCTTGTCGCCACTGACAGCCAGCAGCGCAGTTACGAAATCTCGCCGCAAGAGATCGACAGTGTGCTTGATCTGGGTATCTCCGCGTGGATACTGAGCCTCAACGATGAAGTGGTAATTACGCTTGGTGATGCCGATGGACAGCCTGTGCCAGTGTTGGTGCAGACGCTTCCGCTCGATCAACTCATCGATACCACCCTTGCCAACGGCGATCCCGTTCGATTGGTACATGCGGTCTTGGTCGAAGACGATGAACCGTTTGGCAGCGTGGTGCTGGCCTATCCGCTCAAGGAGAGCCAGCAGTTTATTCAGCAGGTATGGGTGAGCCTTGCCGTGCTGATTCCGTTCATTCTGATCCTCTCGTCGGGCGGCGGTTGGTTTTTAGCAGATCGCGCTTTGAAGCCCGTCGCTACCATCACCAAGCTGGCGCGGCAGATCAGCGCCGATGATTTAAGCCAGCGCTTACGACAGGATGGCCCCAACGACGAGATCGGCCAATTGGCGCAAACGCTCGACGGGATGTTAGAGCGCTTAGAGACGGCGTTTGACCGTGAGCGTCAGTTCACGTCGGATGTATCGCACGAACTGCGAACGCCGCTTGCCCTGCTCAAGACCAGCCTCAGCCTTGCCCGTTCTCGACCACGCGAAGCGGCGGCGCTGGTGGGGATGATGTCCGAAATGGAGCACGATGTTGACCGCATGACGCATCTGGTCGAACAAATGCTGATTCTGGCGCGCATGGAGCATCAAGAGCCGATGCCGCTTGAAGCCGTTTTGCTCGATGGTGTGGTCAAAGATGTCGTACAAGAACTCAGGCCAAAAGCGCAGGCCAATCGCATCCAGTTATCGCTCGATGTGGCAGCGCCGTTATCGGTGCAAGGCAGCGCTGATCTACTCAAGCGCTTGCTGCTGAACCTGATTGATAACGCCGTCAAATACACACCCGCAGGCGGCGCTGTGACGGTACGGGCCAGTCAGCGCGATCAAACCATTGAGGTTGCCATTGAAGATTCTGGCGCGGGCATCGAAGCTGACCAACTACCGCACATCTTCGAGCGCTTTTATCGTGCGGACAGCGCACGGGCACGGGAAACGGGCGGCTTTGGGTTGGGGCTGGCGATTGCCCGTACCATCGTCGAAGCGCATCGCGGCACGATCAGCGTTCAAAGCCAGCCCGGAATGCTGACCACCTTCACCGTCAGGCTGCCCGCGTATAACGCTTAAGCGCCTAACTGTTCTTTCGTAGTGGCAGACCTAGCAAACTTCGTTTGTTTGTCTGCCCTGACTAGGGACGGACACATAGGTTTGCCCCTACGCTTACTTATGGCTAACGCAACTCGAAAGTGATTTGTAATGGAACATTTTCATCGCCTGCGAGCGCGGATCAACCACCATCTCGGACTCGCCGTGACGCTCGGACTCGTCTTTTGCTTGGTGAGCTTATATCTGTTTGCTGATCTTGCGGAAGACGTTTTCAGCAACGAAGAAATTGTCACGATTGACCTGCTGCTGGCGAATGAACTGCACAGCCGCGCCACGCCAGACATCACTTCGGTCATGAAGTTTATCAGCCTGTTCGGGTCGCAAGTGGTGTTTGTCTTCAGCGCCGTTGCGGGCATCTACTATGCTTGGCGGCGAAAATGGCTGCGCGTGACACTCTGGGCACTGGCCGTCGCAGGCGGAGAAGTGCTTAACCTGCTGCTCAAATCGGTCTTCAACCGCCCGCGTCCGTCGTTTGCCGACCCATTGACCATCGAGCAGTACACCAGCTTTCCAAGCGGCCACGCGATGATGTCGTTCATCGCTTATGGGCTGCTAGCCTATTTTATCTGCGTCTCGATCCAGAGCCAACAGGCGCGTATTGTCGTGGTGTTTTCCGCCGCGTTGATCGTGCTGTTGATAGGCATCAGCCGCATGTATTTGGGCGCGCACTATTTCAGCGATGTGGTGAGCGGTTTTCTGGTGGGCGGCGTGTGGCTGGCGATCTGTATCACCATCCGCCAGTATCTTCGCCATCGAACCCCGATAGAGACAGCGGTGGCAGCATAAGCACGTTCGTGTAGGGACAGTGGAAAGCCGCCGCTCATGCGGTTATACTGAGCCGCGCCCTTATCTTAGTGACGGAAACCTGCTTGACCCGCTTTCGTGTTCACTCAAATCGACTCGCCCTGCTGATTCTGGTTTATTACGTCGTGTTGG
>JACMMD010000318.1 GCA_014379235.1 Anaerolineae bacterium | reverse complement strand
TTGATTTACAAAAGTATTTACCTAAACAAAAGAAAACGCGCTGTCTGCATTAGGGGTTTCCCCTTTGAGAAAGCGCGTCTGGTAAGCCCACTGCCCATTAGATGTACTGGGCTGCTGTGATTGCATCGCACAAGCGGCAGAGAAATTCATACCACGACGGTTCGGCATCGAATGGTGAAACTTGGTGAATGTCGTGGTGCGCTGCATTTTCATCACTGGCCCCTTAAACAAAAAACCCCCGCTTGGGGGGCTTTTGATTTCTCAAATTAGTGTTTACCGCCGCCCAAGCCGTTATAACCCGCCAATAAGGACGAGTACCAATACGCTGCTAATAACGACGAGGCTTAGGTTGAACTTGGGTGTGCGAGACATGATTTTTTCGCGGTTATCCACTGATTGATTGCCTTCTTGATAGATTAACGAGGTTCGCATGTGAAGTCAACCCCTCTAGCCTCGAATATTGAAAGTTCATACAACTTTGCTATCGTCTATTGTGCAAAGTCCACAAAGATTAATTGACCTCGTGCTTGGATAGCCAATTCCGCGCCGCCACGATTTGTGCGGTCACTGCTTCAGGCGCAGTGCCTCCATCTGCCTTGCGCCGCGCCACCGACTGCTCGAAATCGAACACCGCCGCGACATCGCTCTCGAACAGGTCAGACAGGCCGCGCAGTGTTTCCAACGATAACTGCGACAGTGTAACGCCTTGTTTGTCCGAAGCGCTCACCGCCGCCCCGACGACATGATGCGCCTGTCGGAACGGCAGACCCTTACGAACCAGATAATCCGCAAGATCAGTCGCCAGCATATCTTCGCTCAACGCAGAACGAGTCTTTTCCACGTTGATGTTAAATGTGCTGACAATCGCGGTCAGCACAGGCAGCAGCAGCTTAACCGTATCCACCGATTCGAACAGCGGCTCTTTGTCTTCCTGCATGTCCTTGTTGTAGGTGCTTGGAAGGCCCTTGAGCGTTGTCAACAAGCTGACAAGATTGCCGATCAAACGGCCAGCTTTGCCCCGCGTCGTTTCCAGCGGATCGGGATTGCGCTTTTGCGGCATCAAGCTCGACCCTGTGCTGTAGCGATCTTCAAGTCTGATAAACCCGAACGCCGGATTGCAATAGAAGACCGTATCTTCCGCGAAACGGCTGAGGTGCGTCCCCATCAACGCCAGCGCGAACAGCATTTCCACAGCAAAATCTCGATCACTGACAGCATCAAGGCTGTTTTGACTATGAGAAGCAAAGCCGAGCGCTTCGGCTAACGCCTCACGATCAATCTCGAACGGCGTTCCGGCCAGCGCCCCCGAACCCAAAGGCGATACCGACGTGCGTCGTCGCGTATCGGCCAGTCGTTCGCGGTCACGGGTCAGCATCCAGAAGAAGCTCATCAACCAGTGAGCGGCGGTGATCGGCTGCGCGGGCTGCATGTGCGTATATCCCGGCATCAGCGTATGCACATGTTCCGCCGCCTTTTCGACCAGCGCCGTTTGTAACCCGTCTAGCAGTTCATCGACTTCATCAATGGCGTTCATCGTCCACAACCGAAAGTCCGTCGCCACTTGATCGTTGCGGCTGCGACCCGTATGCAGCTTGCCGCCAACTGGCCCGACGAGTTCAGTTAAGCGCCGCTCAACAGCCGTGTGAATATCTTCGTCATCATATTGGAGTTCGAACGTGCCGCGCTCGAACTCACGCAACACGTCTTCCAGCCCTTCGGCAATCGTCTCCGCTTCGCTGCCCGGTAACACCCCCGCCGATGCCAGCGCCAGCGCATAGGCGATGCTGCCAGCGATGTCCTGCGCGTACATGCGCTTGTCAAAGTCGATGCTGTCGTTCAGCTTTTTCAAGTCCGCGTCTGTTGGTTCAGAGAACCGCCCGCTCCACAAAACCACGTCTTATTCCCCCTGCGCTTTACTCAGCACTAATCCCTCTTGAAGTGATCGTAGTCCGGCTTTGCGTAACGGCTCTTGCCGCCGCCTTCTTGCGCCAGCAGCGCCTCGACCTTGAGCGGCAGACCGAAGAGTTGAATGAAGCCGTGCGCGTCCTTCTGGTTGTACACATCTTCCTCACCGAACGACGCATAGTCTTCGCGGTACAGGCTGTAATCACTCTTGCGTCCGACAATGGTTATGTTGCCTTTATACAGTTTCAGCCGAACGACACCCGTCACAGTCCGCATAGCGACTTGCACGAAAGCATCCAACGACTCACGGATGCGCGTATACCACATTCCGTTATAGACCAATTCCGCATACTTGAGACCGATCATATCCTTAAGGTGCAGCGTTTGTTTATCGAGCGTGATGCTCTCCAAGCCGACGAACGCCCGC
>JACMMD010000317.1 GCA_014379235.1 Anaerolineae bacterium | reverse complement strand
GGGTTGTAGACCACGATGAGCGCAATCATGATCGGTAGAACGAAGCCGCGCACTCGCAGTTCGCGCAGCAGTCGAAAGCTGGCCGCCGCCAGTAACGCCACGTTGAATATCGTCCACAGCACCCGCGACTTCGCGTAATCAAGGTCGCTGAGTGGCAGCAGCATCAGTGCCGTGATCGGGCTGTGCGGCCTGTAGATGTCGCGGTAGAGATCGTCAAAGCGCGCGGTCTGCTGCCCGAACCATGCGTCGTCGTAAAAGTCGCTGACATTCGCGCCTTCTCGAACCAAGCGCGCCGACGTATACAGCACGACATAACTGTGCGATGTGCGCTGTGCAGCATCCACGCTAAATTGAATAAATTTCACCAGCAGAAACAAAGCCAGCATATAAGCGATGAGTTGAAAATACAGCATCCAAGCGGGCCGTTCATCTGTAGACAAAAGCGCATCCTCTCATCGCGGTGGGTAGACGCTCTATATTATCGCTCCTACCTTTATTACGTGGGCTTGCTGGTTTAAAATAGAAACAATTTTTAAGGGGCGGTACACAACCTCGATAGATACAAACATCCATTGCGTGATAGCGACAAGGTAAAAAACGATGCAAGTTGATTACAAAGCGCGGGCTGATAAGCTGCGCGAACTGGCGGGCAGCAAGGCTGATGTGGTGGCCCTTGTCCCCGGTGCAAACATGGTATACTTCACCGGCCTACACTTCCACCTATCGGAGCGCCCAATTATCGCCATGTTCAACTCGGACGGCGATCTTGCCTTCATCATTCCCGAACTGGAAATGCCCAAACTCCATGCGCGCCCTGACCTCGAAGCGCGGGCGTTCATGTGGTCGGATAAAGATGGCTATGAGGACGCTTTCCGTGCGGCGGTGACCGAGATGGGCTTAGGCGGCACGACGCTCGGCGTCGATGGCATGACCATGCGCGTCAGCGAGTGGCTGACGTTTCAGCAGATGGACTCGTCGATTAAGGTTCAGCCTGTCGAGCGTGATTTGATCGCCATCCGCGCCATTAAGTCGGCGTTTGAAGTCGAAGCGATGCGGCGGGCGATTAAGATCAGCGAGGCCGCGTTGGATCGTGTGTTGGACTGGGTTCAGCCGGGAATGACCGAGCGCGAAATCGCGGGCAAGATCAGCCAAGAGTTGATTCAAGGCGGCTGCGAGGGCAACGCCTTCGAGCCGTTGGTTCAGACCGGCCCGAACAGCGCTTTCCCGCACGGCTTCTTAACCGAGCGGGCGCTGCTGAAAGACGAACTGCTGCTGATTGATTACGGCGGCTTAGTCGATGGTTATCCGGCGGACATCACGCGGACGTTCTGCTTAGGCACGCCAACCGACGAAATGCGCCGCATGTACGACGTGGTGCTGCGGGCAAATCAGGCGGCGACGGCTGCAGCGGGGCCGGGTGTAGCGATGGGCGCGGTGGATAAAGCAGCGCGTGATGTGATTACGCAAGCAGGGTTGGGGCCGTACTTCATTCATCGCACGGGGCACGGGCTTGGCTTGGACGGTCACGAACCGATTCCGCAGATCGCCACTGGCGTCGATGACCTGCTCGAAGTGGGCATGTCGTTTACTATTGAGCCGGGAGTGTATATACCGGGATTGGGCGGCGTCCGCGTCGAAGATAACGTGGTCGTCACCGAGAGCGGTGTCGATGTTTTGACGAGCTATCCGCGCCAGTTGACGCGGTAAAACAGTTCTGAGTAAAAGCAGGTTCGGGGCACGAGGTTCGAGTGAAAACAGTTCGGAGTAGGGGCGTTCAACTGAACGCCCTAAAAGCTGACAAGCTGATAGCTGACGGCTAAAAGCTAACAGCGAGTTCAAGGGGGAAGTATCAGGATATGAGACGAAGCTATTTAATGATCGGGGCAGGGGTGGTGCTGGCGGCGATTATCGTTGTCATCGGGGCGGTGGTGCTGGCGAACACAACCCGTCCGACAATTGCCAACGCGCTGCAAGCGCCAGAAGGACGCCAACCCGTGACGGTGGCCAACGCCAGTCAAGTGCGCCAGTTTGCACTGGTGGAACAACCCGATCAAGTCGTGACTAGTGTAGCGCTCAACCCGAGTCGCCCGATCATCGCGTTTGGTGCTCAGGATAACGCGGCGCACATTTGGAATCTGAACACCGGTCAGGAACAGGTCGTTTTGCGCGGGCATAATGACTTGATCCCAAGCATGTCGTTTAGCCCGGATGGCAACACCTTAGCCACCGCCAGCAATGACTCAACGGTGCGCCTGTGGGATATGTCAACGGGCGGGCAGTTACAAGTTCTCGGCGGGCATGAAGGCCGCGTGTGGGGTGTCGCTTACCATCCCAACGGCGAAACACTGGCCAGCGCTGGAGCCGACGGTTCAGTGCGTATCTGGAACGCCGTAACCGGCGAAAACATGGGGCGCATGGCGGAAGATGCCGATGGCGGTTTCACCAGTGTCTCTTACAGCCCTGATGGTGATTTGCTGGCGGCGGGCAATATCGACGGCGTGATTCGCGTGTGGTCGATGGACGATGGCGACCAGATTGGCGCATTGACCGGCCACGACGAAAGCGTGACCAGTGTGGCTTTCTCACCAAGCGGACGGCTGTTGGCATCCGGCGGATTTGACGGAACAGTACGG
>JACMMD010000316.1 GCA_014379235.1 Anaerolineae bacterium | reverse complement strand
TGCTTCGATGATGAACACGGGCGACAGTGCCAATACACCCGACGCTAAAATTCCGGCGCGCTCATTCCATACGATTGTGCCAAGCCGATACGCCAGATAACACGAGGCCACGCTTAACAGGGTTTGCAGCAAACGAACGGCGATCACGGCAGTTTCGGGCGGCAAAATCACCTGCCAGAAGCCAAGCAGCAGCGGGTAAAGCGGCGACGTAGGCAGCGGCGCGGGCGATTGTCCAAGCACCAACAGCCGCCCAACTTCCAGATACCAACCGCTGTCGGCATTGCCGACCTGATACGCGGCGGCGGGGTCGAGCGTCAGTGCATAGATCAGCCGCAGCGCCAGCGCAACAACCAGAATCACGCCGAGCCACACACGCCCGCGCCGGAACAACGATGAGCGCCGTTCAGAGCGCTCCGCCGCAATGCTATAATGTGTCGCTGCGTTTGTGGTGTCCATGCGGACATACTACCTAGCGAAACAGGGCAGGGCAAGTGCGTATTTCTACACGCTGGTTGATGCTGGCCATCGTCGCCGCAGGCTTGATTGTGCGGCTGGCATTGGCGACCTTCGCGCCGCATCCGGGCATTGCCGACTCGAACCACTACTTCAATCTAGGGCGTAATCTGGCAGATGGTCGCAGCTTTGTCATCGACTACATCTGGCAGTATCACAACCCGCCCGCCGATGTCACCCACCCCGACGATTATTGGATGCCGCTGCCAGCCGTATGGGCCGCGATTGGACTGCGCGCCTTCGGTGGAGATTTGTTCGCGGCGCTGCTGCCATCGGTGCTGTTCGGCGTGCTGATTCCCCTGTTAGCTTATGCGATTGCCGCCGCCGCAAGGCTCGATAGACCTGCGCGCCTGCTGGCAATGGCCAGTGTGGTTTTCTTGCCCGAATTCGTGCTGAACTCCGTCCGCACCGATACGACCATCACGCATGTGTTGTTCGTCGGGCTATCGACACTGTGCTTTTACATCGGCTTGCGCCAGCGTCCGCCGCTCTTACTGCTATCCGGCATATTCGCGGGGCTGGCCCACCTCACGCGCAATGATACGCTGCTGCTTGCTCCGGCGATGCTCGTAGGGTTGGTGATCTTCTGGCGCTTCGGTGGTCAACGGCTGCCATATCGCTGGCTGATCGCGCTGCCGATTGGCTGGCTGATCGTGATTGCGCCGTGGCTGTGGCGCAACTATCAGCTTTATGGCGAACTGCTGTCATCCGGCGCAAGCCGCGCCACGTTCATGACCTTCTTCAACGATCAGTTCACCTACGGGCGCGAGTTGAATCTCGAACACTGGTTGGCTTGGGGCTGGCGTAACATCCTCAGCAATATGGCTTTTCAAGCGCTGGCCGACGTGAAAACCATGTACGTTGTGCTGGACATCGGACTGCCGATTACTGCACTGATCGGCTTATGGGGAGTGCGGCGAGACCGTGAACGCCTGCTGCTGCTGGCGATGCCCATCGTCTACGTGCTGGCGCTGTTCGCCTATTACACGCTGGTCGCGCCATTTCACTCGATGGGCGGCAGTTTCAAGAAAAGCTATATGTCGCTGATCCCCTATCTGGCAATGGTCAGCGCGTGGGCGTTGGTGACTTACGTACAGCCGCGCCGCATCGCCTATGCTATCGCCGCGCTGATGGCCGCTTTCATGCTGTTAAACGCGATAGAACTGGTTCGCGCTGACTTCGCTACAGCCCGCCGCTATGACGACAGCATCGCGGACTTGGGTATCGTGCTAAACGAACTTGGAGATCAGAACGACGACGGGCGAATCATCGTCATGACGCAAGACCCATACATTTTGAACTATCATGGCTTTCCGGCGCTGATGCTGCCCAGTGATGACCGCGACATGATTCTCGATGCAGCGCGGCGCTATGCGGCGGATTACATCTTGCTTCCGGCAGATCGTCCGGCGCTGAATGCGTTATATGATGGCGTTGAAACTGACCCACGCCTGCCGATGGTGGGTCAAAGTGGGGATTATCAGGTCTTGGCAGTACAGCAGTAGGGGCAGGTTTGAGACCCGCCCCTACACAAGTATTCTAGCTCCAGCGCGCTTTGAGCAGGTTCGCGCCCGCACCGGAGAGGTTCGTCGCGCTGCCATTGGACAGGTTGACGGTGTTCAAACCGCTGCCGCCTGCGTCAGCCGTGACGTAGCCGCCGTCCGACGAGACCAGTCCAGCCACCGCTCCCACTGCGACGGGCTGCGGTTGGCATGATGGCAAGCAGCCGAGATTGATGGCGCGCACTTCACGATCACCGGGATTACGTGCATCCTGCGTATAAGCCGTGTAAGCCAGCGTATTGCCGCCTACATCGAGAAGCGTCTGTGGAGCGGCGTTGGCACCAAGTACGGACACGCTGCCCGCGCAGTTTCCCGAACCCGCGCAGCCAAGATTGACCGCTAAGATTTGCTCACCGTCGCGGTAGTAGACCCAATCGCGCCCGACGATGATTTCGCCGGCCGTCGCGGGCAAGAGTTCGACGCCTGTTTCGAGCGGGTTCGAACCACAGCCGCCGTTCAAGCAGCCCATGTCGGCAATCCGCACGAAGTTAGTCGCGTCACGGTAGACGAGTTGAGTCGTACCCGGACGCCAGCCGACAGGCGCAATCGGCGCACTGCGGCCACTGTTCAGCGTGACCGTTTGACCATTCGCGGCATTGGTCGCAGACAGCACACTCACGCCGCCTTCAAAACCCCAGTAAGCCACCAGCGGCCCGGCTTCTGACCAGAGGCCGTTGCTGCGCGCATTGGCGTCGTTCGTGCCGGGAAGCGCGACAGCCGCGCCGCCGTTCACAGCCTGCACAAAGTTACGTCCCTGTGCGCTGTCCCAGAAGAACAGATATTGACCATCGTTGGAGACGCTGT
>JACMMD010000028.1 GCA_014379235.1 Anaerolineae bacterium | reverse complement strand
GAAATGAGTTTTTGATAGCGCGGATACCAAGCTGTTCGGCTAACGTTTGATCGGGTTCGCCAACCACCGAGACAATTGTGCCGCCGCGTTTAGTGATGTGCATCGAGCGCGTTAGTGTGTCGCCGCCGATGGTGTCTAGCACAAAATCCACCTCGCTGACCACTTCATCAAATGGCATCGCAGTGTAGTCGATGATGGTTTCCGCGCCGAGCGAACGTACAAATTCGACATTGGCGGCGGACGCTGTGCCGATGACCTGTGCGCCTTTCCACTTGGCAAACTGGACGGCGAACAAGCCGACGCCACCAGCCGCCCCATGAATGAGAACGCGCTGCCCCGCTTGGATGTCGCCATCTTCGAACAGCGCATTCCACGCGGTTGTTGCTCCGCCGGAGAGGGTGGCGGCCTCATCAAAGGTGAGCGATTGCGGCTTGAGTGCTAATGGGATAATCGCAGCCGCTACGTTGTAGCCGACACGATTGAAATCGAGTTTCGGCGGGTTGGTGGATATGGTCACATATTCGGCGTAGGTGCCGTTTGGAGCACGGCCACAAATCGCCTGCCTGACTTGAAAATCGTTCACGTCCGCGCCGACTGCTTCGACCACGCCCGCGAACGCCGTGCCGGGTGTGTAGGGGAACGCTTTCGGCAGAATACCGGGAAGGATGCCGCCTCGAACTGCTGCGTCCATCGGTAGAACGCCCGCCGCATGAACGCGAACCAATATTTCATTCGCTTGCGGCTGCGGGCAGGGGATTTGTTCGAGCTTGAGTTCGTTTGGCCCGCCGTACTGATGAACGCGAATCGCTTGCATCGTGTCGTTGTCGCTGTTGGTTGGCATGAAAGTGCGCCTTTGCTATACCGTTTTAGGGTATCGCTAGTGTAGCGCGAACCATCACGCAGACACATGCGGCAATCGGTCAGTTTACGTGCTGTACGAAGGGACAATTTTGCAGGCTATACGTTACCGTTATTCATCAGTGCGGCGAGAACTATCGGCGGAGTCATGGGTAGGTCAGTCGGGCGCACTCCGGTTGCGTCCATAATCGCGTTGCCGACGGCGGCGGCGGTGGCGATGATCGACGGTTCACCGACGCCGCGTGCCCCAAATGGCCCGTCGGGCGTGGGCACTTCAACGATGATCGTCTCGTAACGTTTGGCGGCCTGCGGCATTCCCGGTACCGCGTAATCCATCCACGTTCCGCTTAAAACTTGTCCGTCCGCGCTGTAGAGAAGCTGCTCATATAACGCCCAACCGAGGCCCTGAGTGCTGCCGCCGAGCATCTGCCCGTGAACCGCCGCCGGATTGATGGCTTTACCCACGTCTTGCACGACGACCAGCCGATGAACATGAACCTCGCCCGTTTCCTGATCGACTTCGACCTCGGCAAGCTGCGCGCAAAATCCCGGCGCTTGTTCGGGGTTGGCGTGGCGGCCATGCGCGATGATCGGGCCAAAGCGGCTGTCCCATTTGAATGTTCCGGCGGCGAGGTCTTTCATGGGGATGGCGCGGCTCGGCACACCGCGCACCTGTACCATGCCGTCGATGATCTCAAGGTCAGCGGCATCGGCCTCAAACTCGTCGGCAGCGATGGCCAGCACCTGCTTACGCGCTTCTTGCGCTGCTTGAATGACCGCTGGGCCGAGGTTGTAGATGGTTTTGCTGCCTGCTGCTTCTCCGCCGAAAGGGGAATTGGACGTGTCGCCATTGATGACGCGCACCTGCTCCACCGCTACGCCGAACACCTCTGCCGCCATGAGCATGAAGCTGGTCGATGTGCCCGACAAATCGTTCGAGCCGACGTGAATGTTGACCATGCCATCACGGTCTATCATGCAGGCGGCGGCGGTGGGTTCGATGCCACCCATCCAGCCGCCAACCGCGATACCGATGCCTCGTCCGGCGGCGCGGGCGGTTTCACGTTCTTGCCATGCCGGATGTGCTTGCAAGGCTTTTAACACTTCGGACATGCCCATGCTGGGCCACGGCTTATTGTCGGAGCGCATATCGCCGGGACGTGAAGCGTTGTTCAGGCGCAGTTCAAACGGGTCGATGTTCAACATGCGCGCTAGTTCGTCTATCTCGGATTCGAGCGCGAAGTCGGCAGTAGGCGCACCGGGAGCGCGATAGGCGCTGGCGGACACTTTGAAGGTCAGCACTTCGGTGGTTTCCATGCGGAAGTGCGGAATGCGATACAAGCTGCCGAGTAGGAAAGCCATCGTGCTGGCCAAGCCCGACGAATAGTTACCCGTGTCGATGATGATTCTGGCGTGGAGCGCCGTGAGTGTGCCGTCATTTTTCGCGCCGAGCTTCAGCCAGATCGAAGCGGCAGGCGAAGGATTAGCGGCCATCATCTCCTCCATGCGCGTCAGCACCAGCCGAACGGGGCGGCCAACGGCCAGCGCTGCCACAGCGACCAACGGCTCATAGAGGATGATCTTGCCACCAAAGCCGCCGCCGACAGGCGTACCAATCACGCGCACATCGACTTCGGGAACGCCAAGCACTG
>JACMMD010000315.1 GCA_014379235.1 Anaerolineae bacterium | reverse complement strand
CGCCGTGGAAGATTTCGTCCACGATGTCGCGGCGCAAATCGAGCCGTTGGAACTGAAAGCTCGCGTGTCACTGATCGCCGCCATTCTGCGACGTTATCTCCCGACAGAGTATCCGCAAGCCGTCTCCGTACTGCTGCAAACGCTTGGACCCGAACTGACCGAAACTGAGGGCATATTTAACGACGGCTGGTATGTGCTGCCGATGGCCCAGTTTGTTGAGGATTATGGCCTCGATCATTTCGACATCTCGCTCAATGCGCTCTACGAGATCACCAAGCGCAACACGTCGGAATATGCCGTTCGCGCTTATCTGCTGCGTGACCGCGACGCGACTTTAGCCAAGCTGCGCGCATGGGTAGACGACCCCAGCCCGCATGTTCGCCGTTGGGTGAGCGAAGGCACTCGCCCGCGCCTACCTTGGGGCAAGCAGCTGGATATGTTCATCCAAGACCCTGAGCTGACGTTGGCGCTGTTGGAACATCTCAAAGCAGACCCCTCGCTGTATGTGCGAAAGTCCGTCGCCAACCATCTCAACGACATCGCCAAAGATCATTCGGCGCGGGTGATCGACGTGGCGCAGCGCTGGCACTCTGAAGGTGGCGACGATACGCGCTGGATTGTACGGCATGGTTTACGCACGTTGGTCAAGCAGGGGCATCCGGCGGCGCTGGCGATTCTGGGTTACGACGCGGGCGCGGCCATCAGCGTAACGGCGTTCGACGTGCAGCCGACAGCCCTTTCGCTTGGCGACTCGCTGCGATTGTCGCTCACGCTGGCCAACGATAGCGACTCCGCGCATGACGTGGTGGTCGATTTCCGCATCCACTTCATGAAAGCCAACGGCAAAGTCAGCGTGAAAGTCTTTAAGTGGACAGCGCTGCGGCTGGAAGCGGGCCAGTCGGCTTCGCTGCAAAAGACGTTTCCACTGCGCCCGATCACCACACGCACGTATTATCCCGGTCATCACATCGTCGATGTGCAGATCAACGGACAGATCGCCGCGTCCACCGTGTTTGATTTGGTGTTGCTAGATTTGTAGGGGCGCTTCACAAAGCGCCCCTACGAGCAATTCACCCCAGTCATTCTCGTATCAACGCCGCCAACACCGTCGCAAACTCACCGCCTGTCGGGTAGCGATGATCGGGATTTTTAGCCAGCGCATGAGCCAACACAGGCTTTAACCCCTGTGGCAGATCGGGATTGTGGGCCAACACATCTGGCACAGGCTCATTCACATGCTTCAACATCAGTCCTGATGGCGTGTCAGCGTCGTAAGGTGGGCGTCCAGCCAGCATCTCGAACAGGATCACGCCGAGCGCATATACGTCGCTGCGGCCATCGACTTCGCGTTCGCCTGTCACCTGCTCAGGACTCATATAGGCCGGTGTGCCGACGATTCCGGTATACGTCGCCGTGCCGCTGGACTGGGCCAAACGCGCAATGCCGAAATCCGACAGGAACGCATTGCCGTACTGGTCGAACAGGATGTTGCCGGGTTTAAGATCGCGGTGAACGATGCCATGCGCGTGAGCCTCATCGAGCGCGGATGCCATACGCGAGATGATACGGGCGCTGTCTTCCAGCGAGAGAGAGCCGTGCTTCAACTGATCGACCAGCGAACCATGTGGCATATAGCGCATCACGAAGTAAAGCTGCTCGTCCATCTCGCCAAAGTCGTAGACGGGCACTATCGCCAGATGTTCCAGCGAGGCGATGGTCTGCGCCTCACGTTCAAAACGTGCGCGATGAATCGGGTTATTTAAGAATTCGGCGGGCAGCACTTTGATGGCCACATCCCGCTTGAACATGGGGTCGTGCCCGCGAAACACCGCCGCCTGTCCACCGCGTCCGAGCAGCGCTTCCACACGGTAGCGCCCGATCTGATACGGCTCGAACGAATGGTCATGCGCGGGCGGCACGAGAACGGAGCGAACTTGAGATTTGGCGGTCAGTTCGTCATCGAGCTTCGGCGGAGTGACGACCATCGGCGGACGAATCGTCGCTTGATTCATGTGTGACTGCGCGCCGAGAAAGGCCCGCCAACCGCTCGAAATCAATCGCGGCGATTCGGGGCTGCCATTGATCGCGGCGCTGCGTTTCAAGCGGTGGAACAGCGCTGGCTCAACCTGTATCGACTCGCCCAATTCGACACCGCGCAGCACACCTAACAGCGTAGACTGCTCGATTTCGTCAAGCTGACTCCACGCATAAGCATAATGCGGATGAGACTCCTCTTGAAAACGGAGCGTAATCGCTTCCACATCAAGCGCTTCACCGCCCGCGTTTTCGAGCGCCTCAAACAGATGATAGCCCGCGATCTGAATGAACAGCGGATGTGTCCCCGCCAAATCCAGCACGAAGCGCACGGCATCGTTTATGAGTTCACTGGCCGCGCCTGCGCGCTCGAACGGCCCGGCCACCAGCGTATGCGCTTCGTCGTCAGGCATGAGGCCAAGTGCGCGCTCCACGAAGATGTTCCAGAACTGCGAGGTTTGCAGGTTGCCCTGATGACACAGATCGTACAGGCTGGCGCGTGACGACGTGACCAGCGCGAGATTGTAGTTGCTGCACAGCCCGCGCAAATACGCGAAGAAATCCGCATTGAAGCGCGAGTTCTGGCTCAACATCTCGAACTCGTCGCAGCATAACACCAGCCGCAATCCCGCGTCCGTCGCCCGTGCCAGCATCCGCCGGAACGCGCTCATTGTGCCATCGCGTTCAGGGTCAGCCGCTAACCGACCAGCGCCGGCCCGATTTAGCCGTTCTACCGCCGTATAAAAGAAGTCGTCCGCGCCCAGTCCGGCAAGCTCTTGCAAGTCCATGAACGCCAGCACGAAGGTGTCCGCGTTGGGCAGGTGCGGCGTGTAACTCTCTGGCCGCACCAGATGATACAGCAGCGACGATTTACCGATGCGCCGCGGCCCGACGATGGAGCAGCTTTGCGACGACGACAGCAGTGTGTAAATATCGTGCAGTTCAGCGGAGCGCCCGATAAAGACGTTTGGGTCGCGGATCATGGTTCGCAGACTGTAGGGGTTCATTGATTACGCTCCACGAGGGCAGTCACCGATTTGTTCGCTTCGATCCACAGACGCAGCACTTCTAGCTGGAAACGGTAACGCAGCGCGCCTTCTGTCGCCACTGCCAAAACTTCCTGTGCCACCAGCTTATCCAGCGCTTCGACCAGTGTCGTTTGCTGAATGCGGGTATCGCCCGCGTTGGCCAGCGTTTCGAGGATTTCCGACGGACGCGCCCAATCCTTGCCGGGACGCAGCGTATGAGCTACTGCCGCCAGCGCCAGCCGTTCG
>JACMMD010000314.1 GCA_014379235.1 Anaerolineae bacterium | reverse complement strand
AGAACGACGGCGACCCCGCATAGGACTCGTCGCTGGCGATCATCGCGCCCCACTGCCGCGACGACATCGCGCCTGTGCCGCTGTCGGTCAGCAAGTCGATAAGTACATCGTCGCTGTGCAGCAGGAACGGATTGTAACCCGCCGCCGCCAGCGCTTTCTCGCGTTCGTCCGGCGTAGTAAAACGAATCGGCTCAATCGAGCGGATGCGAAACGGCTCAATGATAGTCTTAGCCTTAAATGGCAGCATAATGAACTCTCTGTGGCTATGTGATGCATCTGTATGCTGCTGATTATAGCCCGCGTCGCTCATGGACTCTAAGGAGAAAAACAACAGGGTATGTATTCACACCCTGTTATACAAAACCAACTGGAGATATTCCGAATAAACGATTATTCGGATCGTGGCCCGCTTAAGACGGTGAACGTACCTTGGTTTTCGCCTGAATGACTCAGTACAAGAAACGTCTGAGAGCCAACCTGCCAATAGCCGGGACTGTCGCCCAACGGAAGTTGGAGCAGAACCGCACCCGTGTCGGGGTTCATAAAACTTGTCAACCCATCGTCATTGATGACCACGTAATCGCCCACTACGTTCAGCGAGAGTTGTTCCTCTGCGCTAAGCGAACTGGCCCACAGCACATTTCCCGTTAATGCATCTAGAGCTACAAACTCTCTCGTCGCACTATCAGTCTCAATTTCTCCGATCAGAATGTTACCCGTTTGACCATAATAACGAGCAAGCACGATCTCTGCATTCTGCCATAGGGAGCTATGGTCGGCGGCGCTGTAGGCTTCAGTCAGACCATCATGCGAAAAAAGTACAAGATCGCTGCTGCTGCCCAAAAATCTGTAACCCGGTAAATACTCATTCTCTCCGAGCCACGTTTCTAGGTTATCTACCGACCATAGAATGCCGCCAGTGTCGATGCTTATAGCGTGTAAAACGAAGTTCGATCCAACGCCGGGATCAGTTATCACATAAACTTGTCCGTAATTAGTTATAGTTAAACCCGAATCGGAAAAAGCAGTATTTTGGGATTGTTCGTAACGATTACAGAGTATGCTGTTAATATGCTGACCTAAGTTCTGTGTCCACAAGGTTGTTCCATCAATGAGATCAATTCCGCTCAACGTAGCCCGATCTTCGCCTTCCTGATAAACCAATCCCCATGTGCAGTTGACCGGATAAGCATCCACATCACTGAGCGTCCTTTGCCACACGTCGCTAGGTTGGATACCGATAAGCTCATCACTCCGACCAAAGATAGATGCGTCTATACCCCATCGAAGAAAAAAAGCATCCGGTACCCATCCAAGGACTTCGCCCGTTCCCTTAAGGATATCCACGATGTGCCGTTGGCCATCAAAATTGAATGGGACACTTATTGTGTCCTGATGCGAGGTTAGACTTCCTTCAATAAGAGGAATACCAGATACATCATCGGGAATTTCAATCGAAGATTGCCAACTAACTAGACCCGTTTCAATACTCAGTGCATCGATATTTTGTGGGTTTGGGGATACATACACATACTCTTGGTCTGAGCCTAATACTCTTCCGCCGCTTTCCGCTGTCCAGATGCGTTCCCCTGTATCCATATCGTGAGCTTCGACTTGGCCCTGCGAGGTTTCGATGAAAATCCATCTCCGATCCCACGCGATTGAAAAGGAAGCTTGAGTGCCGAGTAATGGATCTCCATCATTGTCATAGTCAATCCCATTTGGATAAGCGTAAAACATAATATCACTAGACCAAAGCACAACCGGAGGGGTATCGCTGGCGAGAATAGGTAATGAGGTAACCACCAGCACTACAAGCGTAATGAGTAGTTTACAAAACATTGTTGTACTCCAAAATTCAATATCATCAATTCAATACTATAGAGCGAATTTCTGCCATACAAATGGCTCTTGAATTTTGCAGACAGCAAATCGGGCCAACTCTTGTTGACCCGATTTGAATAGATTTTATTAATCAGCGGCGGCTTAGTACGTCGCCATCTCTGGGTCGATCTCGTTGGCCCACGCCAGAATGCCGCCTGTCAAGTTGAGCAGCGTATTCTCGTAGCCGAGGCCCCGAAGTGCGCTAATCACATCGGCGCTGCGTTTGCCCGAACGGCACATAACGATAATCTCACGGTCATCGGGAATCTGCGCCAGAACCGTTGCCTCACGCGGCTTGCGGCCAGCGAGAACCGCGTCACGCGCCGCTTCGATGTCCGGCTTCGAGATACGCAGCGTATCGTCCAGCGCGGAGATGTCGAACTCGTTGGCGTTACGCACGTCCAGCACAAGCAAATCTTCACCCGCGTCCCAACGCTGCTTGAGTTCGGCAACGGTGATTTCGCCCTTGCCATGACCGTTCACGCCGTTGCCGTTTGTGCCGTTCACACCAGCGACCACATCGGCCAGCTTGCCGAACTCGCTGTGATCGTGGGCCGGCATTCCGCAAAACTGCTCATAGTCGATCAGTTCGACCTGCTCGTGCGGGATACCGCAAACGGGGCAGTTCGGGTTCTTGCGAATCTTGATGGTGGTGAAGCTCATCTCCAGCGCATCGTACAGGAGCATCCGCCCGATCATCGGGTCGCCAATGCCCAGCAGCAGCTTGATCGCTTCGGTGGCTTGGAGTGTGCCGATGGTTCCCGGCAGCACACCGAGAACGCCGCCTTCCGCGCAGCTCGGCACGAGTCCGGGCGGCGGTGGTGACGGGAACATGCAGCGATAGCACGCGCCTTCTTGCGCCCAGAATACGCTCAACTGCCCCTCGAAGCGGAAGATACTGCCGTAAACGTTGGGCTTGCCGAGCTTGACGCAGGCATCGTTGACCAGATAGCGCGTCGGGAAGTTATCCGTGCCGTCGATAATCACATCATATGGTGCGAAAATCTCTAGGGCGTTATCGGAAAACAGCGGCACATTGTACTTATCGACCTGCACATGCGGGTTGATGTCTTTGATGCGTATCTCGGCGCTGTCCAGTTTGGACATGCCGAGCGTACTCTGCCCGTGAATGATCTGGCGCTGCAAATTACTGGAGTCAACGATGTCGTAATCGACGAGTCCAATGCGCCCGATTCCGGCGGCGGCTAAATACAGCGCCGTCGGGCTGCCCAAACCGCCTGTGCCGATGATGAGGACACTGGCGTTTTTTAACTTGCGCTGCCCTTCTAGCCCTACGTCGGGCAGGATGAGATGGCGGCTGAAGCGCTGGATCTCATCGGTTGAGAGATCGCCTAACGTATTAATGATCGGAGCTACCATTCCTAACCTTCTCTCTAAATTTACACGGTTATATTATTTGACGCTTCTAGCAGAATGAAAATTACGAAGTGATGGCTCGTGTGGTCAGAATCAACAACCGCCTGCGATACTGGGAATGATGCGAAGGCTGTCGTTGTCGCTTAGTTCGGTTTCGAGACCGTCCAAAAAGCGCACATCTTCTTCGCCCAAAAACACGTTGACGAAGTTGCGTAGTTGGTTTTCCTGAAACAGATGCGGGCGCAGGTCGGGATACAGCGTCGTCAGGTCATCGAGCGCCGCGCCGACAGTTTCGCCCGCGACAGCGACCTGCGCTTGATTAGCGGTATAGGCACGTAACGGCGTTGGGATACGAATACTTGGCATAGGAAACACTTTCTCCTCAATACGTTCGCTGCGGGGTTTCGTTTGCCCGCCAGCGATT
>JACMMD010000313.1 GCA_014379235.1 Anaerolineae bacterium | reverse complement strand
TCGCCTTTACGCCGGATGGAGCGTCGCTGGTGTCGGCCAGCGCCGATGGTACGATTCGCGTGTGGGATGTGAGCGCATTTGCTCAATTTGGCCAACAAATTACGGTAATGGTCGGCGGCGAAAATCAATATATGAGCGTTGTGCCCAATCGCACGATGAATGTCGTCGCGGCGGGCACAGTAGGAAGTATCATCGAACTGCGTCAGCTTGGCATCGTGTTCACACTCGAAGGTCATGAAGATGCTGTCACTGCGCTGGCCTATAGTCCCGGCGGAACAGCGCTGGCATCCAGCAGCCGGGATGGTACAATCCGGCTGTGGAACGTGACCTCGCGCGATACGCTCGGTGAAAGCCTCGTTTTAGAAGGACATGAAGGCGACGTTTGGGACATCGGCTTTGACCCGACGGGCACGTTGATTGTCTCTGGCGGCACGGATGGCACGGTTCGCCTGTGGCAATCGCCGGGTACGGAGATCACCGCATTGAGTGTCCAGCGCGGCGACAATCCACCGAGTGCGATTGTTAGCGTGGCTTTTAGCCCGGACGGAGCGCTGATCGCTTCCGGCGGACAGGACGCGGTAGTGCGCTTGTGGGGCATTGGCGAGCCATATATCCTGCCGACGGCTGTTCCAAGTTCGACACCAATTCCGGTACAGTGTTTTGTCGCGCCGATCAATGCCAGCGCCAATTTGCGCGAACGACCTTCAACGTTCTCCGGCGTAGAGGCCACGCTGCGGCAGGGTAATCGCTCCGAAGTCGATGGCCAAACTGAGGACGAAAACGGTAATACGTGGTGGCGGCTCACGGTTGGGCTGTGGGTGCGCGAAGATGTGGTGACGGAGACTGACGGCTGCGAACTGGTCGCGGTCATTGAGGAAGAGGAGTAGCTGTTTGTAGAGACATGGCTGGCCGTCGGGCCGCCTGCGTAATTGTAGGGGTATGATGCATCGTGCCTCTACCTCACATCAACTCACTCAAACGCCGCTCGAAATAGGCACGTTCGACGGCGTTTTGCGTCAAGTCTCGCGCCCGTTGATAAGCGGCGCTGGCGTTATGAATCAGTCCGGCGCGGCGATACAGGTCAGCATAAGCGGCATGATACGGCACATATTGGGCGAGCATGTCGCTGTCGAGTTCATCCAGCAGTTGCAAACCACATTCGGCGCAGTCAGCCATCGCAATGGCAACGGCGCGGTTGAGTGCGATTACCAATGTCGGCTGCATCTCGAACAGCGCGTTATACAGCGCGGCGATCTGTGGCCAATCCGTGACATCTGCGCTGGCGGCCTCTGCATGGAGCGCGCTAACCGCTGCTTGCAGTTGATAGGGGCCGGGCTGGCGCATGGCTAACGTGCGTTCGAGGATGACTGTGCCTTCGGCAATGGCCGCGGCATCCCACAACGAACGATCTTGATCTTCCAGCAGCACCAGCGACCCATCCGCCGCAACTCTCGCCGCCCGTCGAGCATCGTGCAGCAGCATCAACGCCAGCAGTCCGAGCGCTTCCGGCGATTCATCAAGCTGCGAGTCTTCGGCCAGTAGCGTAGTCAGCACCCGCGCCAGCCGGATCGCTTCGGCGCATAGGTCGCGGCGAATCAGCCGTTCGCCCGTAGACGCGGCGTAACCTTCGTTGAAAATCAGGTAGATCACCGTCAGCACCGCGTCGAGGCGTTCAGCCAGCAGAGGCGCGGGCGGTACTCGGTAGGGGATGTTGGCCTCTTTGATCTTGCGCTTGGTTCGCACAAGGCGCTGTGCCATTGTCGTCGCGGATGTCAGAAACGCGCTGGCGATTTCTTCGGTAGCCAGTCCGCCGAGCGTTCGCAGCGTAAGCGCAACCTGCGCTTCTAGAGCCAGCGCGGGATGGCAGCAGGTGAACATCAGTTTGAGGCGTTCGTCGGGGATGGCGGCGGCAGTCATAGCTTGTTCATCCGGTTCGTCATCTTCCAGTTCGATCAGATGCTTGAGGGTTTCGTGCTTGCGTGTAAGGTTGCTGTCACGGCGCAGGCGGTCAAGGGCTTTGCGCCGCGCCGTGAGCGTGATCCATGCGCCGGGGTTGGGCGGAATGCCATCACCGGGCCAGCGCTGCATGGCCACGATGAACGCCTCTTGCATCGCGTCTTCCGCGAGATCGAAGTCGCCCAATGTGCTGATGAGCGTGGCCAGTGTGCGCCCCGAATGTTCGACAAACGTGCGCTCGATGGCGGCGGTGGTGGTCGTTAGCATTTAGCCATTAGCTTTCAGCATGTCAGCTTTGAACACTCTGTACTCCGTACCCTGTACTCTGAAACGGGCCGTGTTTCCATCGTTGATCTGAGGGTTCAAAACCCTCAGCTAAAAACTCAAACCCGCTACAGGGGTTGAGCGGCGGGGACAACCCCTTCAGTGGGTTTCCCGCCGCAACGGATAGCCAGAGGTTTTGAACCTCTGGCGGCGCTTGTTACAAACATACTCTCTGTACTGGATTTCGCTCAGAACTCAGCACTTGGAACTCAGAACTACCCCCGCCACAGCCCGATGATTAGCCCCATGAGCGCCAAGGCCACCATATCGTGACCGGCATGAATGAACCACAGCTTGGCGGAGCGTCCCTCGAACAGATCTTTGACACCGCTCGTCACCGCCGCGAAGCACACCGCGACGAGTACGCCGATCAGCACACCTTGCAGCGGCCCACTCGCGCCGCTCCAGCCAATGACCAGCACTAGCAGTCCGCCGATCAACAGCGCGCCGATCAGCGCGGTGAAAGGCTTTAAAGGCGAGAATTCGGCGGCGACCTGCTCGGCGGTTTTGCCGATCCCGACCAGCCACGCATCTCGAAACAGGAACGGCGTGTTGAACCACAGCGCCCCGATGATGACATGTACAATCGCGGCCACGATGATGGCCAGTAAGTTTATCGTTGGGAATGACATTCGTGTATCCTCGTTGTTGATGGTCGAAATTGTGTGTAAATGATGCTGATGGCGGCGACGTGCAAATTATGTTTGCATGTCGCCGCTCTTGGCGGTTCATTTACTGCCCGCTGTTGGTAGCTCCACCTTCGGGCCCTACTAACACGGGTCGCACTTCAACCGAACCGAACTTTGCTGACGGGATTTTTGCGGCGATTTCCAGCGCTTCGTCCAAATCCTTGCACTCGAATACGTAGATGCCAGCAAGCTGCTCTTTGGTCTCCGCAAAAGGGCCGTCGGTCAGCAGCGTTTTGCCAGCTTGAACGCTGACGGTGGTGGCGGTAGGGGTGGGATGCAGGCGTTCCGCGATCAGCAAATTCCCACGCTGACCCATCTCCGCATGAAACGCATCATAGTCGGCCATAACCTGCATCATGGCTTCCTGCGGGATCGAAACGAAAGCGGACTCATCACCGTAGATCATCATCATGTAGCGCATCGTCAACTCCTGTTGGTTAAAATAGTCTACATAATAACGAACGACTATTCGCGGAATCGACAGGAACATCGAAAATGCCAAAAAACTCGTTGGAAGAAGCGCTGATAGTCGCCGTCGAAGCCAGCCGCGCAGGCCGCCACGACGAAGCCTACGTGATGTTTGAAGCGCTCGGCGCGGAGTATCCCGACGAGGCGTTGATCTTCTACGAGCGGGCATCGGCTCATGACCGCGCTGAAGATGAAGCCGGGGCGCTGCCGCATTATCGCCGCGCTCTGGAATTGGGATTGCATGAGGAAGAACGCAAGGGCGCGCTGCTCGGCATGGGCAGCACTTTGCGAAATCTCGGCCAGCATGAGGAGTCGGTTCGCGTGTTGAGTGAAGCCGTCAGCGAGTTTCCGAATTATCCAGCGCTGCGGGTGTTCTTGGCGCTGTCGCTGTACAGTCACGGCGACACCCGCGAAGCTATGCGCCAACTGTTAGAGATCGCGCTGACAACGCCGATGGGCCTCGATGGCTACGAACAGGCAG
>JACMMD010000312.1 GCA_014379235.1 Anaerolineae bacterium | reverse complement strand
CTGCGATGTGACAGCAGGGATATAAGCAGGGTGGATGGCCAGCGCTGCTGTTTGCACGATCTTGGGTTTCAGACGCGGCGGAACGATCACCAACTGCTGATCGACCACACCCGTATCGGTCAATGCTTCGACAGCATTGCGCCACGGTTTATTGCGGAAATGATGGGCAAGCTGTCCGCCGCGCATCGCTCCACGCTGGCGCAGCAAAGTCACGATGCGCTTTTGCAATTTGTCGGCGGCAGTGGTGAGCGCCTCATCTTCATCCAACCTGTCGCGCAGTGTGACCAGCGTATCGCGCTGGCTGATGATGCCGCCGGGATACATCAAGCGCAAACAGGCGCTCACCGGCGCGAGATAGTATTCGCTTAACCAGCGAGCGAGGTCGATCTGCTCTGCGCTGACCAGCGGGCGCGGGTCGAGCGTGGCCACAATCGGCTTGGTCTGGTACAGAGGCGTTTCGTCCAACAGCGCCAGCACCATGCCATTTTGCGGGGCTGTGCCGAACACGACCTGCACAGGTTGGCCGGGCACGATGCGCCCTTCCAACTCCGGCGGGATGTGATAGTGAAACGTATTTTGTACGGGTGCGTCTACCGCAATTTCAGCGTATTGCATGAGTCTATTTTAGCACAAGAGTGCTACGATTTCAGGCAAATTTACTCGTCCGATGTACCGCGATCTGTCCAGCCGGGAGCATCGCTGGCCGGGAAGGATTCGACGGATGCTTGAGTCACGGCATCTACTTTTCGCTCACGCAGTTCGTCGTAGATTCCATCGCTTTTGGCGGCCATGATGAAGTCGTTCTGATGCAGGCCATTAACCGCATGTGTCCACCACTGCACTGTCACCTTGCCCCATTCGGTGATGAGGCGCGGGTGATGTCCCTGTTCTTCGGCCACCTCACCGACGCGATTGGTGAACGCCATCGCCCCTATAAAATCGCGGAAGCTAAAGGTGCGTTCGAGCTTATCAATGCTGTTATCAACGTGCAGTCGCCATGTCGGAACTTCACCGAGCAGTCGGGCGATTTCTTCACGGTTGAGCGCGGGTTCGCCGCCCTCGCAGGCGACACAACGCTGGTCTTTGAGTGCAAGCATAGGTTTCTCCGGTTCTCGTTGTTTTCGATGCGTACCGTAGGGGCAGACCTAGCAAACTTCGTTTGTTTGTCTGCCCATGAGAGGGCGAATACGCAGGTTCGCCCCTACGAAGCAGCAACAAAAGTCGCTCCAACTGCGTAAATTCTACAGGTAGTGTAAAGTATCTCTCTATGAGCAGCATTAAATCAGTGAAAACACTCCAAAATAGCGCTGTCAAATTCGTGTAGAAAAGGACGGAGTTACATGCAGTACGAAATCAAGGGCACGACCATGCCCGCGGTGGAAATCCATCTGACCGAAGGCGAATCCGTGTTCACCGAAATCGGCGAAATGTCGTGGATGAGTAACACCATCGACATGAGCACGGGCACTCGCGGTGGGCTTGGCGGCATCTTCAACCGTGTAATCGCAGGTGAGTCGCTGTTGATGACGACCTTTACCTGCAAAGGGCCGCAGGGCGTGGTGGCTTTCACGCCGCATTTACCGGGGCAAATCATCCCCGTCACATTGGCAGAAGGTCAGTCGGTCATTGCCGAGCAGCGCGCTTTTATGGTCGCCGAAGATGGCATCAAGCTCGAAGTGCATTTTAAGCGGCGGCTTGGGAGCGGTTTGTTCGGCGGCGAAGGCTTCATCTTGCAAAAGCTCACTGGCCCCGGCACAGCCTTCATCGAAGTCGGCGGTGAAATCGTCGAGTACAACTTAGCGAAGGGCCAATCGCTGCGTGTCAATCCCGGTCACATCGCCATGTATGAGCCGACTGTCGATTACGATATTCACATGGTGCGCGGCATCCGCAACCTGCTGTTCGGTGAAGAAGGCTTGTTCCTCGCGGCGCTGAACGGGCCGGGTAAAGTGTGGTTACAGACGATGCCGTTCTCCAACTATATGGGGCTGATTCTGGACAATATCCCAAAACCCGATCCGCAGGCGCTGGAGAAGCTCATCGACCAGCGGGTCGAGGCCGCCATGAAGAAACAGAAGTAGGCGCATACGCCGTGTTGAAATTTCAGAAGATTTGTAGAGCGCAGTGTATACCTGCGCTCTTAATTTTACGAACGTGAAATTGTCATGAAAAAACGGCTGATATACAGCCGTGCGACTATTTTTGGCATCATCGGCGCGGCTATCATCATTCTTGCCGGCTGTGTCATCATCCAGCTCAGTGCAGTATCGTCTAGAGAAGTGGAGGATCGGCGTCTTCTTGAAGAAGCCAACGCTGCGCTTGCCCTTCGCATCGAAGAAATCATGCAGCAAGATGAGTTGGTGTTCGCTGCCCGTGATATGTTTCAAGATGCTAGTTGGAGTCATGATGGCTTGCGTATCCTCGCTCGGGACTGGGACTCACTGCGGATATGGGATGCAGCGACAGGTACAGAATTATTTAGGCTGGATGTGGGCGACCAAGAACGAGTTCATGAGACGCTGTGGAAATCGGATGACAGCCAAATTCTCGCGCATTACGCAAACGGTGCGGTGCGACTATGGGATACCAACAGTGGGGAACAGCGGCTAATCGGTGTCAATGGCGCTTTTGGTGCGGTTTGGAGTCACGACGAAAGCAGGATTCTGACGTGGCACGGAGATCCAACCATTTATGACGCAGACACGGGCGAGTTGATTCTCGGCTTGGCAGCGCCAAACAGCATTTTCGAGGCGCAGTGGAGTCGTGATGACAGCCGGATTTTCGCATGGTCAACGTCTGCGGTTCGCATCTGGGATGCGAACACGGGTGATGAACTCGTTCGTATCGTCCAAGAAGGACGGATTAGCACGGCGCAATGGAGCGAGGATGAATCCCGAATCATGACGGCGACTGAGCGCGGCTCAAAGGTCTGGATGTGGGACGCTATCACGGGTGAACAATTATTGGCTTTAACGCTCCCTGAAGGCTCAAGTGCTGTGAGGCTAAACAGTGACGGCACACGTATCACCACTCGGCCTGTAGCTGATCTCGTTCATGTTTGGGATGCGGAAACCGGCGAAGAATTGTTTACGTTAGATAACGAACATCCAATGTTCGACCAAGTGCGAATAGGGGATGTTCACTGGAACGCCGATGAATCGCGTGTTTTAGCTGATAGTGGCTTGTTAGATATTTTCTGGATTTGGGATACAAGCCGCAATCCAGCGCGTTTGCTTCTTACACTCCCTGAGCAGCGCTGGACATCATTAAATGGCGTGAACTGGAATTCTGACTACAGTCGTATCATCGCAGGCGGTAGAGATGTTCGAATATGGGATGCTGTCAGTGGTGAAGAACTGCTCTCGCTGACGCATCCGAACTCGTCTGAAGTAATTGGCTTCAATCCCGATGAAACCCGGCTGCTGACCATAACCCGATCTAGCGGCTATAACCCGAATATAGATCGCTTCGCAGGGATATTCGTGTGGGATGTAAGCGACGTGATGGAGTAAGGGCGACTCATAAGCCGCCCCCACGCTTTACCCCTGCACGACGTTCTTGAATAGGCGTTCGTGTTCGGTGCGGATACAGATATTGTCAGCGTAGTTGAGTCCGGCATCCAGCGCTTTTTGTCGGGCTTCATCGTTGGTCACATCAAGCTGTCCCCACACGGTTTTCGCGCCGACGGCGATGGCTTCGTCTACGACGTGCGGCATATAATCCGACTTGCGAAACACATCCACAATATCAATCGGTTCGGGGACATTCGCCAGCGAATCGTACACCACTTCGCCGTCGATGTCGTGGACGTTGGGGTTGACGCTGTAAACCGTAAAGCCGTGCTTGATGAGATATTCGCCTACATCGTAGCTTGAGTAGTAGTGGTCGTCCGAGCGCCCGACGATGGCGATAACCGGCGAGTGGATGAGAACATCGCGGCGGGCTTGCTCGTCTTGATTGAGGTCTGTCGCCATCATGTCACCTTTCAAGTGGTTGAATGAATACGACTATTCTAGTCTGTCGAAGTGAGAGCCATATAAGCGTGGAGTTGCGGCGGTAGGGGCGCAGCGTGCTGCGCCCCTACGACGGCCTTTATTCTACTGTTTCTGCATCAACTGGAATAGCGGGCGGAGCGAGCAGGAAACTGTAGCCGAAACCGATCACGCCGGCCATGAAGCTCGCGCCGAGCCACATATGAATGCGCCACCAGATGCCGCCTGTCAGCAGCAGCGCACCAAAAAACAGCGCGACATAGATAAACGGTAGGGCGAAGGCGAAGGTTCGCAGCGCCGCCACCCGTGTCACCGACGGCTTGAGGTAAGCCAGCAGCGCGTCACCGATCAACCCCGCCGCCACTACCGCGATCAACACAGGCCAAAATTCCAACGTCCATGTGGAACGCAGCAGTAGCATCGCAACTGCGTTGATGCTCAAGATCAGCGTTATCGCGCCGAAGGGCAGCCGCCAGCGTCGGATCGCCAGCAGCACAAAGGCCATTGTCAGCCCCATCTGTACCAACACCGACGATGCCAGCGTCACATCCCACGGAAACTGGTCATCTGGCCGTCCCCACGCATAGATGTTGACGTTGACCATCATACTGGCGAACATCGTCAAAAACGTCATGATCGACAGGGTTAGCGTCAGCCCCAGCAGCGCCGGAGCAAGGTTTTTCCAGCCGGGTTTACTCTCGCGGCGTGACCATGCGGCCCGCAGCGGCGCAGTCACCATCAGCACCCCGCCCGCCGCCAATGCTAGATGCGCGGGACTCAACAGTGCTTCGGTGTTTTCCTCGAAGCCAAAAATCTCGTGCCATGCGAAATCAAAGCCACCCGCCATACCGAAGATCACAAAGCCGAGCAGCGCTAACAGATAGCCTTTGGGCAGCGCCCGCGCCCATGCATAGCCGTGCTGCACGTTGCGATACTGGGTGAACACCAGCGCTGCGCCCACCGCCAAAACGCCCGAATACATGATGGCGTGGTAGGGCGTGAGGAAGGTTTCGAACAGCCCTTCGATGTTGTTATGCGCCCAACCATCGACATAGATGCCGATCACGAACCATGCCGACAGCGCCACCATCACCCAATCAAAGCGCAGGCTTCCGGCGGGGTAATCCAATGCGCCGGGCCGAACGCGAACCGCGCTGTCCGGCTGCGTTTGTAATTTTACTGAACCGTCAATTGCTGCCATGTTGTCTCTCCTATAGCGATTAGCTGGTCAGCACTATGTATTTTGGCGCTTGTTCAAAACGGGTGATAGGTGTTTCGGCAAGGGCGACCCATGATTATGCTCATCATAGGTAAGGTGTATTGAGCGGGTCGCCCCTACAAATCACGTCTTCTGGACATCAGCCTAATACTTTTCACTTTCAACTCAGCACTGGGTACTCAGAACTTTACATCTATACGCCGTTAAAGTGTAACAAGTTCCATGCATGGGCGTAAATACAGAAAAAGGGCTATAATTTTTGGACATTTGCCTCGCGTTAATTGCACAATAAAGGAGTCAATTCTATGCTGCGACTTCGCCAATATTCTTTAGGCTTATTGCTGACGGTACTGATGCTGCTGATGACAGCAGCAGTTGCTAACGCTCAAGATGGCCGTCTTAATGATTTGACTGCCCTGCCACGTGCCGCCGTCTACTGCCACCCTGACCGCATCGAGGTCTGGCAGCTTGACCAGACAACGGGCAACGGCACACTGGTGCTGCGCGTCGGCAATGGAGCTATCGCCGGAGTTCCGAGTAACCCATCGACGCCGACAGTGATTGCGTCGAGTAATGGCTATGCGCTGTATCGCAACCCGAACGGGTCGCTCACCGTCAACGGCCCGAGTTTCCAGTTCACGTTCAATACAGGCGCGCAGGAATGTGATATTGTTGTCGCCACTTTTACACAGCCTGCGGCGGCGACGGCTGACCTGATTCCGCAAACGGGCGCACCGATTAGTGTGCCGAGCGGCGTGATAGGCGGGACAACCGGGCTGACCGGCCTCAACTTATCGCAGCCTGTACCGCTCGGTGGCAATTACCCGACACCGACTCAAACGCTGGAAGATATTCACGGCGTTCGTGGCTATGTGGTGATCGGCGCGGAGTTCCTGTATCTCCGCAGCGGCGACGGCACCCAATATGCCCCGGTTGCGGTTCTTTCTTTTAACACCCATGCGCGTGTACTCGGACGCAACGATGACGCAAGCTGGTGGTATATCGATGTGGCGGGCTATCGTGGTTGGGTGAATGACGCTTACGTGGTCATTCGCGGCGACCTGACCGGAACGCCAGTTGTGCCTGTTCGCGGCACATTAGAACAGCCGCGTATCTATGTGGGCTGGGATGGCAACCCCGTTTACAGCGAACCGTCCTATCTGAGTACGCTGTGGATTTGCCCGATTCCCGGTGATCGTGAGTATGCGGTGGTGGGCATCAGCGAAGATAATTTCTGGTTCCAAATTCGGGCCGTGTGCCAAGATGGCCGCCGTGTGACCGCTTGGATTCGCAGTGAAAACGGCGTTCTGCGGAACTTCGGTGATGTCGAAATTCCGGTGACGTGGCCATCGTAAAAAGACTACGTGGTAGGGGCGCTTCGCGAAGCGCCCCTACTGTCGCACTACTTCTCATATGTGTATCCTTTGCCCACGCGCAGAGCGAACGCGCCTTGCTGGGGCCGCTGGTTGCTGTGACGACTGCGGAGCAAGACGGGATTTTGCTGTATGACGTTGGCGTTATGGAACTGGGCACGGACGCAGGCAGTCCGGTTCGGCGTGAGCTAACGTTCGGGCGCGGTTGGCAGCAGGTGTGGGATTTCTCGCCGGATGGCTGCCGCATTTTGTTCACCATGAACGATGGTGGCGCGGTGGGCAGTCCGGCGCGGCTGTACAGCGCCCGCATCGACGGCACAGACATGCGCGAATTGGTGCAGTATGACGAACTCGCTGCATCTGATTGGAGCGTATGGGAGCCGGATTGGTCGCCGGATGGCGCAAATATCGCCTTCACCATGATTCGCCAGAACCGACCCGGCGCGGAAATCTCGGACACGACAGGGCACGAGTATCATCTGGCGGTGATTGATGCCGCAGGCGGCGTGCCGGAGTTCTACAGCATCACCGGCGACGAACACGAGCCGCAGTGGTCGCCCGATGGTCAATGGCTGGCGTACACGTCCTACGAAGAGCGCGTGCCGGGAGCAGATATTATTTCAACCGCCGTGCCGACGATTGAGCCAGCGCCGGGTTCGCCAGAGATTCCGCTGCTGCGTGAGGCTGATTTGTGGGTAGTCAGCGCCGACGCTGTGACCAAGTATCGCTTGACAGGCTTCGACGTGGGCAGCGCCCGGACGCCGCGTTGGAGTCCTGATGGCTTTCTCATCAGCTTTATCTACGCGCCCAGCCCGAACAACGACCAATTCTGGATTATCGCCAACCAGCAGGGCGCGCTGCAAACGCAGTTGAGCAGCGCGGCCAGCTTGATCTTAGACAATACATGGCTGCCGGACAGCACGGCACTGTTGGCGGCGGTGCGCGATTTTCAGGGCACGGCGCAGAATCGCCTCTGGCGCATCCCGCTGGTGGGCTTAGCCGACACTGACGCGCAACAGTATCCGCTGGATGCATCGTTGGACTATGCGGACTATCCGCGTTATAGTGCTGATGGTCGCTGGCTGGCGCTGCGAACGGCTTACGCGCTGGCGTTGGTCGATGTAGGCACGGATTTCTCGTACACGCTGCTGGATGAAGACCTATCGGGGAACTCGCCGCCTGTGTGGAGTCCGGCGGGTTTTACAGGGGAAGCGGATTGTAACTAACCGAATATTAACGCTCACCCCCCAATGTATAGGCTTTCTTACAGGATGGAAACGGAATTACAATGAATCGTTAGGCACGAGAGTGTCAGATTCGTTGTAGACTTTTCACAACCGGACGAATCATAGGGATTACTGTGGCTGATAGGGTATCACTCAGCGCGGGTATCGACAATTTTCAGGAGTGTTACGATCTAGCCCTGCAACACGACTTGGGGCTGGAATTGATGACATTCGCCTATCCAAAGATATTGGATGGGGATTGGCAGGGTTTCATTCAACAGTATCGCCCACTATTGAGCAGTTTACAGGGCCCGCTTTCGCTGCACGGGCCGTTCTTCGACATGACTTCGGGCAGTCCTGACCCACGCATCACCGACTTGACCAACGAGCGCTACCATCACGCGATTCGCATTGCGGGTGAACTGGGCATAGAGACCGTTGTCTTTCATGCGAACTTCATCGCCTCGATTCGCAACCAGCCCTATCGACAGGGCTGGCACGACAAAAATATGTCATTCTGGGGGCCGATGGCCGATTTCGCACAGGAACATGGCGTGACGATTGCCGTCGAAAATATGTGGGAGTTCGACCCGAACATCATCGCGGACGTAGTGCGCGACATCAACCACTCGCATCTGCGTGTATGCCTCGACGTAGGGCACTCGTATTTGTTTGGCGACCCTGAATGGTCGTTCGATGACTGGCTGACGACGCTTCAGCCTTACCTCATTCACGTCCATCTTAATAACAACAATGGTTTAATGGACGTGCATCACGGTTTGCACAACGGCATCCTTGACTATCCGACGATCCTCAACAAGCTGCGCTCTCTGCCGACCCCGCCGCCGTTTGTGCTTGAAATAGACGACACAGCGGAAATGGTCGAGAGCTTGCCGTTCCTCAAGTTGAAAGAGACGACGAGTTCGCTCGGTGAAGCGAAGAGTCGTTAGGGTCTCGTTTTATTCTTCATAACTGCGGTGAAAATTAATATGAATATTGCGCGTATCAAGCTGTATCCGGTGGTCATCCCGCGCCGCACAGGCATCTTGAATCAGCATATTATTGTGCGCCTCGATACCGACGACAATTACACGGGCTGGGGCGAGATGAGCGATCTTTCGCATCTGCCGCTGTTTCAAATGGACTTCGTCAACTTAGAGCAGTCGCTCAATGATCTGCTGCGCGGGCACGATGCGCGTAACATCGCCGTCATCGAGCAGGCGATGGACAAGTTTTACCCTGTTGAAGGGCATAAGTACAGCCGTTCGGGATTGGTGCGGCAGGGTATCGATCTCGCGCTGCTGGATTTGTTAGGGCGCGTCGATGGCGTATCGGTTTCGACGCTTTT
>JACMMD010000311.1 GCA_014379235.1 Anaerolineae bacterium | reverse complement strand
TGACATCGCCCGTCTTGCGAGAGGCTTTCACCTTTCTGCTCGATCACATGCCAGCGCAGATGCATCTGGTGATTACCAGCCGCGAAGACCCGCCGCTACCGCTATCACGGCTGCGCGGACGCGGACAGTTAGCCGAGATTCGTGCCAATGATCTACGATTCACCCCGGAAGAAGCGGCGCAGTTTCTCAACCAGATGCTCGGTGTCGAGTTGAGCACCAAGCAAATTATCGACCTTGACACGCGAACCGAAGGATGGATAGCAGGACTTCAATTAGCAGCGCTGGCGATGAAAGGGCGTAAAGACATCGCGGGATTCATCTCGGCGTTCACGGGCAGTCATCGTTATATCCTCGACTATCTGACGGACGAAGTGTTGAGCCGCCAGTCGGAAGCGCTGCAAAGTTTTCTACTGCAAACCTCTATTTTGAATCGCTTGAGTGGGCCGTTGTGTAACGCCGTAACTGGAAAAAACGATGGTCAAATGCTGTTGGAGCAGATCGAGCGTGGCAATCTGTTCTTGATCTCGCTGGATGACGAGCGCTATTGGTATCGCTATCACCATCTGTTTGCCGACATGCTGCGGCGGCAGTTGCAGCAATCCAACTCCGACAGTGTACAAGCGCTTCACCGCCGTGCGAGTGAGTGGTTCGAGCAGCACGGATGGACAGGCGAAGCGATTGAACACGCGCTTTTGGGCCAAGAGGGTTTACGAGCGGCGGCCTTAATCGAGGGCTACAGTGAAAATGGGTGGACACGCGGCGAAGCAGCAACGCTGTTGCGATGGCTGGAAGCGCTGCCGAAAGACGCTGTACGAGCGCGCCCCAAATTGGGACTGAAACTCGCCTTCATGTTGATGATTGTCGATGCTTTGGATGAGGCTGAAAAGTGCCTCATCGAAGTCGAGCAAGTGCTGGCAGAATCCAATATAGAGGAGCATGTTCGCGTTCCGCTGTTGGGGCAGGCCGCCGCGATTCGGGCATCTATTTTGCTTCAGATTCGAAATGATGGGGAGGCAACACTGATTTCGGGTCAGGAGGCGCTCGCCCAACTGCCTCCGTCCGAAGTGTATTGGCGCGGTTGGACGACGATGATAATGGGTATGGCCGAGTTTACTCATAAGGGCGACATTACTGCTGCTCGACACACGATGGAAGCGGCGATTAGATTTGGTGAAAAAGCCAACGACTTAATCACCATTTTGATTGCTCGTACCCACTTATCGAGAATATATCTGGTTCAGGGCAAACTCGGTCAAGTTGAGTCCAATTGCGAACAGCTTTTGCAATATGCCGCCTTGACGAATTGGAGCAATCATCCGGCTCTGGGTTTTGAAAAGCTAGACCATAGTTGGGTACGTTACGAGCGCAATGACTTGGAAGGCGCATATAAAGATGTAACGGAAGGTCGGTTGGCGGTTCAAGACTATTATCTTAAGCGCAATACGCTGCCTAGCTATGTCATGCTGGCGCGGCTGAAGCAGTTGCAAGGCGCTGAAACGGAAGCCAGCGAACTTCTGCGTCAGGCTGTCGAAATGAATCTGACGCCTATACCGATTTCTTTAACTGCATGGCAAGCATGGTTTTGGCTGATGCAAGGCAATCATGATGCTGCGAGGCAGTGGGCAGAAGCGATTGAACCGACGACCTATGCGGCGCTCGACCCGGCGCTTGAGTTCGAGCACATGACCTTAGCGCGTATCTGGATGAGCGAAGGGCGGCTCGAAGACGTACAACGGTTATTGCCGCGATTGTTGTCAGCGACTCAGGCTGGCAAACGCATGGGGCAGGTGATTGTCATCAGCATTCTGCAAGCGTTGGCTTTCCGATTGCAGGGAAACTTAGCGCAGGCTTTGGAAATACTCGGCTATGCGCTGTCCATCGCAGAGCCAGAAGGTTACGTGCGTACTTTTGTGGACGAAGGCGAACCCATGGCCGAACTCTTACGCGAGGCCAACAAGCGCGGAATCGCCCCAGAGTATGTCGCCAAGCTGCTGGCCGCCTTCGACGAGGCATTGCCAACTGTCGCCAAATCTCAACCCCAACATTGGATTGGCGAATATGCCGAAGCGCTGAGTGAGCGCGAACTCGAAGTGCTGCGCCTGATTGCCGATGGCGCGTCCAACCGAGAAGTGGCGGCGCAGCTTTATGTGAGCCTCGGCACGGTTAAGAAACATCTCAGTAACATTTTTATCAAATTAGATGCACACAGCCGCACACAGGTCATCGCCGTAGCCAGACAGTATAAACTGCTCTAAGTGCGCTAGGATTTTGGTTTCCACATGAAATAAAGGAAATATTTGCGGATCAATTACAGGCGATTTAAGTGTCCATTTACAAACACCCGGAAGTATCTCATAATGACCATAGGGTAAGCAAAAGCGGGGAGTATCGCAGTGGCAAATCAAACAAGGATCGGAATGCTGCTCGATAAACTCGTGCAACAGGTTCAAGGTTTTCGACAATCAGGCACGACAACTTCACGCGGTAGAGAGCGGCTCACGGGTCAAATTGACGAATTAGTTGCAGAAGAAACCGTAGGGCTGCCGCTTGAAGTTGGCAACGAATTATTGATAACCGCCGATATTGTCAGTATGTTTAGCGGCTTAACCAATGCGCTTGGTAGGGTTGTCATCATTGACCAAATCCCAACGGCTAGTGAGACAGCGATCAAGGCAAGCGCATTTGGAATTCAGGTGGATGTGGAGATGAAAGTGGCCCGGCATATGCGGGCGGCCTATCTCCGCCGTGAGCAAGCGTGGTCTTAAAGCGGTAAATAGTTTCCTCAGTGTGAAAGCATTTAAAATATAAAGAGTGCCGCGAAATTCACATTTCGCGGCGCTCTTTTTTTGTATCCGGTTAGCGTTCGAGATCGCTCAAGCGCAAGGCGGCGGCGGTACGATGTGCGTCCATGCCTTCATACGTTGATTGGACGACGGTATGCTTCGCCAGCTTAACCGACGCTTCGTTATCCACTTCCATATGGGTGATGACCTTCAAGAACATTCCGACCCACAATCCGCCTGTATATCGTGCCGCCGCGCCTGTCGGTAAGATATGGTTGGGGCCGGCGATTTTGTCGGCATAGACTTCGGGCGTGTTCTCGCCTAGAAACAGCGACCCGTAGTTTTCTAGCATCGGCAGCACATCACGCGGGGCGCTGGCGTGAATTTCAAGATGCTCTGGCGCGTATTCGTTGGCATAACGGGCCGCGTCTTCTATGGTATCGGTGACAACCACGCTGCCCTTATTTTCCCACGATGCCCGCGCAACCGCTTCGGTAGTACGCTGTTTGAGTTGGACTTCAATCTGCGCTAATGTTTCATTTGCCAGTGTTTCGGATGTGGTGACAAGACAGCCACGCGCATTCGGGTCGTGTTCGCACTGAGCCAGCAGGTCAGCGGCGATGTAATCTGCACGTCCGGTATCGTCGGCGAGTACAAGGCATTCGCTAGGGCCGGCCAAAAAGTCGATGCCTACCGTGCCGAAAATCTGGCGTTTAGCCTCAGCCACATACTGATTACCCGGCCCGACGATCAGATCAACGTGACTGATCGTATCCGTGCCGTAAGCCATCGCGCCGATGGCCTGAGCGCCGCCAAGACAGTAAATTTCATTAACGCCCATTTTCCACATGGTATACAGAATACCGGGGTTGATGCCGCCATCGCGTCCGGGCGGGCTGCAAGCGATGATACGCTTAACACCGGCCACTTTCGCGGGAATGACCGACATCACCGCCGATGTCAGGCAGGGGTAGCGACCTGCCGGTACATAACAGCCCGCCGACGCCACCGGGATAATGCGATGACCCATGCGAATCCCTGGCGCGATTTCTTTGTCGAACTCGTGCAGGCTGTCTTTTTGAGCGCGGGCGAATGCGCTCACGGCTTCGATAGCGTAATCGAGTTCTTCGATCACGGCGGGCGGCAGTTCGTCCTTTGCCTGTGACGCCTGTTCGTCGCTGACCAGAAACGATGACGGTTCGAAGTTGTCGAACTTCTTGGAGTACGAGCGAACGGCCTCGTCACCGTCTAAGCGCACCCGTTCTAGTATTGAGCGCACCGTCTCGCGCAGGGCATTTTGATCTGCGGCAGTGACGGGCATTTCTGCCTTGATAACGCGATAATACATATTCAACTCTCCTAATAGCTACTTCACCGCGCCCATCGTCAAGCCCTTGACGAAGTTCTTGCGGATAAACAGCGATAGCAAAAAGATCGGCACGAGAACCACCACGCCTACAGCAGACATCTGCTCCCACTGAACGCCGCGCACACCTTCAGTAGTCGTCAGGCCGATTTGCAGGGTGCGTACCGCATCGCGTCCGAGCGTCAGCGCGAATAAGAACTCGTTCCATGACATGATGAACGAGAACACCGCTGAGACGATCACGCCGGGAGCGATCAATGGCGCGGTAATTTTCAGCAGCACTTGTATTTCGTTGCAGCCATCAACGACTGCCGCTTCTTCGATCTCGGTGGGGAGTGCATCCACGAAGCCCTTAATCATCCAGATGGCATAGGGCAGCACAATCGACAGGTTGACGATTACCACGCCGATATGTGTGCCCAACAACCCGATTTGTCGATAGAGCGTGAAGAACGGAATCACAACGATAATAGCCGGGATGAACTGCGTCGCCAGCACCCACAGCATGAGCGCGTTATCACCGACGAAACGGTAACGCGAGAACACATAAGCCGCCATTGTCGCCAATGGCAGCGCAACCAACACCGTAACGGTGGATATGATGAGGCTGTTGACTAGCAGTCGCCCCATATCTTTGCCGATGGTGTCTTCGCGTGAGTAGCGCCCGAAGCCGTCCGACGCGCCGTAGTATTCGTCCTCAAGCTGAATCGGCTGTGCCGGCCCGAAGATGACGCGGAAGTTATTCAGCGTGGGGATGATGAGCAGTTCCGTCGAGTAGACTGTGTTGAGCGGCTTGAAGGCCGTCAGCGTCACCCAAAAAATCGGCAGGATCATAAAGCC
>JACMMD010000310.1 GCA_014379235.1 Anaerolineae bacterium | reverse complement strand
TGCTGCGGCACAATCGGCACACTGATGTCGGTGAAGAACGAGGCGTTCGGTTCGGTCAGCGTGGCGACGACAGTGTAGTCATCCGCCGCTTCAAACTGAATCGGCTCGCCACCCTGCATAAAGCGCGGGCGGAAAGGAGCGATGTCCTCTTCTGCCGTCTGGATGGTGTTGAACGTGTAAACCACGTCATCGGCGGTCAGTTCTTCGCCGTCATGGAACAATACGCCTTGACGCAGGTGGAATGTCCATGTCAGACCGTCCTCAGACACTTCCCAGCTTTCAGCCAGATCGCCGTCGATCTGCGTGCCCCAGTTTTCGCCGCCGAGTGTCAGCGGGTTGAACACGTAAGACAGGATCGAGACCGATGCGCCGTCGTTGGCATAGATACCGTTCAAGCTAACGGGGTCTGCGCCGATAGCGGTGATGAGCGTACCGCCTGTAGTGGGGCACTCAAAAGCATCATCTTGCGCGCCAGTTGGCAGCACGAACACAAACGCAGCTAGCAAAACAGCCAGCAGCAAAATTCTTCGGTAAAGAGATTTAGTTGTCATAGTTCCCTTCCTTAGGTGGATGGGGGAGATTATAGGTGTTCGCAAGGGGAGAAGCAACGTTCAAGGCAGGCCGTTCATATCCAATCACCAATCAGCTATAGACGAATATCAGCAGCGTGGCGATCAACATCACGCCGATGAACAGCGGCCAATACAGCACTTTGATTAACAGGTTATGGCGAAAGCTGACGATGAATATATTCGGGCGGTTGGAGAGCAAAAACGTATTGACGGCGATGATGATAATCACCACATAGAGTAGGATATACAGGTTCTCCATGTAAGTAATGCCCACCGCGCCGATGCTCGACCTTAGCCCAGTATGTGTGATGGCGATCACGAAGAACAGCGCCGCCGTATAGTTGAGCGCGGTCATGATCTGCACGGGTTCGCCGGGTTTGCCTTCGTACAACAGAAAGGCGAACAGCATCAGCGCGATGACGATCCCCGGCAGCAGATAGGCGATAAAGGGGCCGAGGAAACTGCGCTGTGTATTGAGTGTGAAAGCCATTTCCGGCGCGTGGCCGATCTGCGCTTGATTGGTCAGCCCGAAAGAGGTGTTGTAGCTGTCCAGTTGATAGCTGTACGAACTGCTTTCGAGCCGCCAGTTATTCACGTTGACGGTAGGATCGACCCCCGGCAGCAAGCGCGGGTTCATCAGGTCATAGGCATCGAAATCCGGCGTGAAAATGATGTTTTGCGACAGGTCTCTCGGAGCAATGCGAACAGTGATATCGCGGGTATCGAATGGAAACCATTCGGGGTTAAAAGCTTGGCGCAGGTTGAAGCTGAAATTCCAGACGATGAGTTCTGAGCCGTTTTGTTCCTGACGCTGAATTTCGTCCAGCATGTAGCCCGAACTGCTCACCTGCGGCAGCGTGAAACCGCGCACGATGTTTTCATCGAGGTCGGCGGGGTAGCGCTGCCAGATATAGCCCGTGAGTGACACCGAAGTTGGATTGGGGAATTCGACGGTTTGAACGTAGATGCCCGTCGGGATGATGATCGGTGGCGCTGACACTTGGGTTTCACTGGGGGCGGGGTTGGTATAGTCTTCCAGATAGCTTTGAACTGCCGAGTCTTCAACGACTTGCACCCCAACGCGGCGCTCAAGGGTGGTCGCTAGAAAGCACACGACCACGATAAGCACGATGCACAACAGCGAAAACACGCCCGACACAATCCACAAACTGCGGTTAGTAACCTGATCGACGCGAAGGGTGACCGCAGTTGCCAGCACAATAAAGACTGCGCCGGACAGCGCAATCGTCACCTGTTGGCGCAAGGTCTCGTGCGGGTCGGCCATGAACTCGTTCTTATTCATGACTACGCCCAACGCCCAACCCGTCACTGGCAGCGGCTCGAAGAACGTCCATGAGCCATCCTGTGTAATCGGGTCGATGCCGTCGATCATGACCGACTCGCCGTTGAGCGCTTGCTGCGCGCCGCTGCGTAGGGCGCTGTCTTGCTCACCTACGGAGTCGAAGATGGTGGATGAGGTCACGAGTTCGCGTACCGGATGTGTCAAATAGGTGCCATCCGTCGAGACCACGAAGCCGTAGCCGGTCTCGCCCAGTTCCAGCGACGATACCAGATCGCGCATGGTTTGAAGCGAGTAATTGATGGACACCATGCCGGCGGGTTTGTCAGGGTTATTGGTGAAATAGAAGGGTACACCGTATTCAACCAGAACTTTACCGATATACGCCGCGAGAAAGGGTTCGTCCCAACGCGCACCGTTGTCGATGGGTTCGTGATACCACGCCGTGTGTCGGGACTCGGTATCTTCCGGCGGGGGTTCGGG
>JACMMD010000309.1 GCA_014379235.1 Anaerolineae bacterium | reverse complement strand
GATTGGCGCGAATGGTGTCGATGAGCGCATCGACGCCGTGTTTGCTTTCGGGTTGGCGCTTTGGGGCGGGAAAGTATTGATCGCCCATGCCGTCACGCCCGTGAAACCAGTCGGCATAGCTCATCTCGCGCACGAGTGGCTTGGCCGCGCCGGGATAAACGGGCACGTCAGAGCCGCACATCTGCGCGGTGTATAGGGCGTTGATCGTGCCCTGTTCGAGCGGCACATTGCCCGCGACGGTGGTGATGGCCACAACTTCGACATCCGGCCAGCGCAGGGCCATCAGCAGCGCTACGGCATCGTCGGAAGCGGTGTCGGTGTCGATAATCATTTTACGCGGCATATTTTGTCCTGTTTTATATTGGGTTATGCTACAGACTGAAAGAAGAAAGATTTACCAGGCGCACAGAGAGTGTATTTCATGGCTATACACACGATTATCTTTAAGCAAATGGAGCAGGTACTCTTTTACAAAAAAACGCAGCATCGTATTCGGGTCAAACCTAAGCACGTAGGCGAGCAGATCGACGGCGAATATCGGGAGATCAGCCGAGAGTTTTATACGCCTCAAATTTTTTTCGGCTCTTGGACGCGCCCCGCTCAATACTGGCTTAGTTTGCTTTATCGCGTTGGTAATACCTATTTCGTTATCCCGCATCGAGCCGCTAAACCCGTGGGGCGGGTTCGTATTACACGCATTCGCCAAGAGAACGTTCAAGACATCACTGAAGCCGACGCGCTGGCTGAAGGCTATGAAAGCGTGGCAGAATTTGCCGCGCATTGGGATGGCTCTAATAGTCGTCGTCGATGGCGCTGGAAAACCAACCCGCGTGTGTGGGTGATTGAGTTTGAGCTTGTCGAGCGTATCGAAACCGACTAATCTCACAACGTCCCACCTAAGCTCCACGGGGTAAATTCTTCCTCGCCCACGTCCTGTGCTTCGCTCTTGGACTGCTGGCCGGACGCGATAGCGATCACCAGTTCAAACAGTTCGTCGGCTACCGCTTGCATGGGTACGCCTTCGAGGATTTTACCCGCGTTCACGTCCATATCCTCTTCCATGCGGTTGAACATGGTGCTGTTGCTGGCGACCTTGATGCTCGGCGCGGGCTTGAAGCCGAAGCACGAACCGCGCCCCGTCGTGAACACCATCAGGTTACAGCCGCCCGCGACCTGTCCCGTCGCTGAAACGGGGTCATAGCCGGGGGTATCCATGAACGTAAAGCCTCTCGCGGTTACGGGGTCGCCATAGCGATACACGCCCATGAGCGGCGTCGTGCCGCCTTTGGCCACCGCGCCCAGCGACTTCTCGTAGATCGTGGTCAGCCCGCCGACCTTGTTGCCCACGCTCGGATTGTTGTCGATTTCGATGTCGAGGCGCTTGGTATGGTCTTCCCACCAGTGAATGCGCTCGACCAATTTTTCGCCGATGGCGCGGCTGCTGGCGCGGCGCGTGAGTAGATGTTCCGCGCCGTAAACTTCGGGCGTTTCGGCTAAAACGGCTGTGCCACCTTGCCGAACGATCTCGTCAACGACCATGCCAAGCGCGGGGTTGGCCGTGACGCCTGACCAGCCATCGCTGCCGCCGCATTGCAGCGCCAGCATAATCTCGGAAACGGGCTGCGGCGTTCGCCCGATGGTGTTGACTTCTGGTAGCAATGCTTCGACGGCGGCGATACCGGCCTCGGTGGTTTTGCGGATGCCGCCCGTATCTTGCAGCGTCAAAAACGGCGGGCGATGGCCGTTACTGGCGAGGTGCATGTCGTCGATCAGCGTCGAGCCTTGATTGATCTCGCAGCCCAAGCCGACGATGACATACGCGCCGACGTTGACGTGCTTGGCGTAGCCGCCTAACAAGCGCTGCAAAATGTCATGATCTGCGCCGTTGAGCGCCATGCCACAGCCCGACCCGTGCGCGATGGCCAGCACACCGTCAACGTTGGGGTAGTCGGCGAGGTGTTCGGGCGTGAAGTGGTGCGCGATCTTGCGAACGGTGTGCGCCGAGCAGTTGACCGTCGCAATCACGGCGATGTAATTGCGTGTGGCCACCCGTCCATCGGCGCGTTTGTAGCCCATGAACGTGCGCCGCTGATTCTCCGGCACGAAATCAACGGGTACGACATCAACGCCGAATTGATAATCCAACGTCAGCGCGCCGACGCTCAGGTTATGCGTGTGGACGTGTTCGCCGGGAGCGATGGCCTGCTCTGCGAAGCCGATAGCCTGCCCGTAACGCCGAACTACCGCGCCTGCGTCAATCGCCCGCAGCGCGACCTTATGCCCGCTGGAGATGAACTGCTGCACGGCGATCTGCTGGCCGTCGAAGGCCAAGACCGTGCCCGTTTGCAGCGCGACTTTGGCAATGGCTACGTCGTCGTCAGGGTGCAGCAAAACGGCGACCTCGGTGAGCGGCACAGGGCCAAGCGGGGCGGATTCAATCAGGCTGACATTGCCGAGCGTCATAGCAGGCTCTTTCTAATCTAACGGTTGTTGTTCGGGCAAGGCATGCCTTGCCCCTACGCGGTCTTAAAACGGTTTCATCACCATCAGAATGATAATCACTACGATGCCGATCAGTTCGGCGGCATGAGCAGCAGCGACCACAGGATCGGTAAACGCCGCTTTGAGTTCCGGCGTGAATGTCCCCTGTGCGACGGCATTTTCCAGCGCCGCGCCGAACACCTTGCCACGCGGGATAAAGATCAAGGGGATAATCGGAATCATGCCCAAGTAGATCAACGTAGAGACGAACAGCCAATTGCTCGTGCCGCCTTGCAGCGACCCCAAAATCGGCCAGCCTTGCATGACCGCCGCGACAATGCCGAAGCCCAGCACCAAGAACGAGCCGGGGCGCACCATCAGCATTTCAAAGCGTCCGGCCAGCTTGACCAGCGCGGCGGTGATGTGGATGTCCGGCGTTCGTGCAGCCTGCCGCATGGTGAGATTGCGCCCGATCAGACCCGTAACGAACCAGAAAGCGGTGATGACATGCAGGAACTTCATGAACAGTGGCACGATGTTTGTTTCCTCTCAGTCCTCGAACCTCGCCCCTCGAACTTTGTTCTTACGGCATCAACTGGCCGCCGTTGACCTCGATAATCTGGCCGGTGACGTAAGCGCTCATCGTGTCCGACGCGAGGAAAAACACCGCGCCAACGCAGTCCTCGGCTTCGCCAGCGCGTCCCATCGGGATGCCTTTCACGATTTCCGCGATGCGCTCCGGCGTGGAGTAGCGTTCATGAAAGGGTGTCAAGATCACCCCCGGCGACAACGCATTCACGCGGATATTGTCCGGCGCGAGTTCCCGCGCTAACCCGCGTGTGAACGTGCTGACCGCGCCCTTACTCGCCCCGTAAATGATCGAGCCGCCGATGCCGCCAACCCGCGCCGCGATGGATGTCACGTTGATGATGTTGCCGTGTCCCTGCTTTTTCATGAGCGGGATCACCAGCCTGCAAAGCTGGAACGTCGAGTCCATGTTCAGGCGCATGACGCGCTCGTACAGTTCGTCCGGTATTTCGTC
>JACMMD010000308.1 GCA_014379235.1 Anaerolineae bacterium | reverse complement strand
TTAGCTTGTCAGCGCGCCGAGTACGGCGTTTCAGCTTTTAGCGATTCAGTTTAACGAGATATAACACCTTGGGCAATTAACGTTTACATCTACTTAAGCGGAAACATCTATCATACTAGCTTAGAGTTGAAGGCTGAAATGATGACTAGCTGATCGCTAATTTGCATCATCCGCTGTTTGCAAACGCTGCAAGAGCGGATGCAGCGGATGCGACGAATGCAGCGCGGCATCTTCTTGATGATGCGCCATCAGCCACAGCGCCGACTCGGATGCGCCCAGCGGAGCGGCCATTTCAGCGCTCCACGCCGGATGCTGCGTGTAAATCACGAAGCCTTGCCGCCAATAGGGAACATTGTTCGCACTGCCATCGTAGCGCCCTAAACGCTCGAACCGGGCCGGCACAGCGACCCATAACAGCGTGGCTAACGTTCGCTGCCAGACCATCACATGATAGCGCGACTTACCCGCGTCATGCAGCAGCGCGGCAGTCGCCAAATCCGGCGGAGTTGTAGCGACCTGCGCCAGCACCGAGCGCAGTACGTTCAGGCTGTGAAGCTGATCGTTACGCTGCATTCGCCGGAAAAGCAACAGCAATTCCGGCGAGAGATGCGCGGCGGCCAGATCGAAATCGACAGGCCGTGCAAACGCCGTCAGCGCTTCTATCCCCTGCCGAAACCAATAGACTGGTTGAGCAAGTGGGGATGTCATGAGCGAACCGCCTAAAAGCCCAATAGGAGGCGGTACAGCGAGAAAGCAGGCTGAGAGATCAAGTAACCGAGAATGTTAAACTGCGGCGCGACGAAGCTCAACAGGATCAAGCCGAAGAACAGATAGTAGGTGGTCTGCTGATGACGTTGCCACGTATACGCCAACTCCGGCGGCAGCAGCGACAGAACCATGTGCCAGCCATCCAGCGGGAACAGCGGGATGAGATTGAACAGGAACAGGATGATGTTGAAAAACACCGTCTGTGCTAACACAAAGATCAGAAAATCCCCCACGCCAGCGATTTGCTGTGCGAACGCGATACGGATTACGTCATTGGGGTCGATAAAGCGTAAGGGAATGGCGAACACAATCGCCACCAGCAGGTTCGACAGCGGCCCGGCGGCCACGGCGGCCAAAAAACCCCAGCGCGGGTTTCGCATTCGAGTAGGCGAGATCGGTGCAGAACCAAGCACACCGAAGCCGACAACGGCGAACATCAGCCAGCCGATCCAGTTGATATGCACCAGCGGATTGAGCGTCAAACGGCCCTGTTGGGCTGGTACAGGGTCGCCATTTAGATGCGCGACGTAGTTATGGGCGAACTCGTGTATGGTCATGCCAATGCCGAGCGCGATCAAGTTGGCAAGGATGCTTTCAATGCTTAAGTTTTGGAAGAACAACGATAGACTCCGAAAGCGTTAGCGGTTAGCGGAATTTCAAGTTGAGTATAGCATAGGCGCATATCGGTTCCGTATATACCAGCTAAACGCCTGATGAGACTAAAGTCGGTGGCGGTCTGCGCTGCCTTCGACTATCCTAGTAACAGAATCCGTAGAGGCGGGTCTGAGACTCGCCCCTACATAAGCATACGTTGCTGCCTTCGCATCGGCTTGCGACGCTTGGGGTTGTAGTAACGTAGAATATAGTACGGATGTCGAAGCACGGATAACGTCGCATGAACAGCGGGCTGAACAGCGAAGATATTTACGTGGGCGACCACGTTCAGACGCGCAAGCCGCATCCCTGTGGCAGCGACGAATGGGTGATTTACCGTGTGGGCGCGGACGTTGGTCTGCGCTGTCTCGGCTGTGGGCGGCGAGTGCTGCTGCCGCGCAGCAAATTTGTAAAAGGTCTGAAACGCATCTCCCGTGCCGCCCCCACCAGCGCCAACGACAACGATCCCAACGGTGGAGCGCGATAAGCGCAGGAAGAAAGTAGACGAGCAGTGGGCAAGCGAAAACGAATCCTGATCCTAATGTCCGATACGGGCGGCGGGCATCGTGCGGCGGCAGAAGCCATCCGTGATGCGCTGGTTATCCGGCATGGCGACGAGGTACAGGTCGAACTGGTAGACGTTTTCCGGCATTACTCGCCGTTTCCATTCAAGTACATGCCAGAGTTTTATCCTTGGTGGGTCAATCACAGCAAATCCTCATGGGCGATGGGCTATAAGCTCTCCAACACCAAAGCCCGTGCGCGCATGGTAGCACGCAGCCTGTATCTCAGCATCGAGAAGGGCCTCAAGCAGATGTTCCGCGAACATCCGGCGGACGTGGTGGTTTGCGTCCATTCGCTGTTCTCGCAAACAGCGATTCGGGCGCTCAACCGAACCTTTGACGAGCGCCCCCCGTTCATGATCGTCGTCACCGATCTGGTTTCGACGCATATGTTCTGGTACGACAAACATGCGGATCGCTGCCTCGTGCCGACGAAACCGGCTCTAGAGCGCGGCCTTGAAGCAGGGTTGCGGCGCGATCAAATGCGCCTGACGGGGCTGCCAGTAAACCCCGGCTTTACGGAATCACTGCCTACGAAGGCGGCAGCCCGCGCCGAACTCGGCTGGGATCCCGATCTGCCTGCTGTGCTGCTGGTGAGCGGCGGCGAAGGCATGGGGCCCCTGTACGAAACAGCCCGCGCCATCAACAATATGAATCTACCGTGTCAGATCGCGGTGGTCGCCGGACGCAATCGCCAGTTGAAAGCTGATCTCGAAGCCAGCACATGGCATCATCCAGCGCACATTTACCCCTTCATCAATTTCATGCCGACGCTGATGGCCGCCGCTGATATTCTGGTGACGAAAGCCGGGCCGGCTACCATCACCGAAGCGTGTATCGCGGGCCTGCCCTTGATCTTGAGCGATGCCATCCCCGGTCAAGAGACGGGCAACGTCGAGTTCATCATGAAAAACAAAGCTGGCGTTTACGCGCCTAGCCCGGATGCTGTCGCGGCGGCGGTTAAGTCCTTCCTGTCGGATGGCCCCGCAGGCTTGGCCAAACGCTCCGAGCGCGTGAAAAAGCTGGCGCTCCCCAACGCGGTCTGGGACATTGCGGATGAAGTGTGGGAACAAGCACAGCGCAAGCGCATCCCCACTCAGCGCCGCACGCTAAAAGATCGCTTTAACGATGTGACTCGCGGCCTTAGCGAACTCACGATCAGCGGGCCGTAGAGAGGTGTCAGCTAGTCAGCAGTTCAGCTTGTCCTGCTCGGTTGCAGTGACGCAGCTTAGTAGGGGCGCAGCATGCTGCGCCCGTACCGCATTTAAGCCAAAAGCTGATGACTAACTACTTAAAGGAGTGGCTATCGAACCCATTTGCGCGATTTGACATCATGATTACACTAAATATTCATAGTGACTGAACAAACTATTCTACGGCACACCTTCTAAGGGGGAGATTGTTTCATGGAACGTCCAACTGGTATAACTATTCTCGCGGTTCTGGCCATCATCGGCGGCGTGTTCGCGCTGCTCGGTGCGTTTGGACTGATTGCAGGCGGCGCAGCGCTGGCCGCTCAGGTTGGCGCGGATGCGGGTATCTTCACCATTCTTGGTGTCATTACGCTGGCACAAGGTATCGCGGGACTGGCGTTCGGCATCGGCGCATGGTCGTTGAAGCCATGGGCATGGACGCTGGGTGTCGCGCTGCAAGTGATCGGCGTCGTCCTGACCATTATCGGTGTCATCGCTGGCTGGTGGACTATTGGTTCGCAGATTGTCTCGCTTATCATCAGCGCGATTATTCTGTACTACCTGTTCACACCCAACGTTCAGCGCGCTTTTGGGCGCGTCGCCTAAGATCAACACAACATAACTTCTGTAGGGGCGGCTCGCCAGCCGCCCCTACATTTTCACCAACACTCATCCCCAACTTAACCTTGCCTTACCCTGCCTTTAGCTCGCGGCCTATAATGACAAGATTAAAATCCCTCGCATGAGCAAGGGGCTTAAGCCCCTTGTTGGAAATATTCAGGAGTTGTTTGAGCAATGCAAAATCGAAAGTTCGCATGGGGGGCGATAGTCGCTCTTTTACTATTTACCCTCACCGTGATTCCGGTGTGGGCGCAAGACGCACCCGCCGCCACAATCATCAATGACGACGGTGGGCCGGTGGTGCTGCGTGGCGAAGTCGCCTACACCAATCCATTTTTCACTGACGGCGTGGCAGAGCCGATGGTCATTCTCGAAGATCAGGGCGGCATGGTCGAGCGTGATTACAGCTTCCGACTGCCGTTAGCCTCGCAGACCATCGGGCAGATCACGTCCGACTTTTTCACGTCGCCGTTTAATTACAGCCTCGCACTGCCCATCGAGCCACAGGGCAGCTACCGCGATGTCGATAACGACGGTGAAACCGATCAAGGCGTACAGGTTTTCGCTGTGGCCTACTGGACGAATACGTGGGGCGATCCGTTCCTAGAGGAGCGTGATCTGTATGGCGCGGCGTGGTCTACGGCTTATGCTTCGACACGCATCAGCGAGAACGCTGACACGGCCAATGAAGTCGTCGGCGGTAAGGTGCTGGTTTATGCGGCGGACGATGAGCAGGGCTTTCCGTCGGGCTTCGGTGACGATGATCTGATCTTCACCGACGATGACCCGATTGTGACGCTGCCGCAGGGCTATACACTGGTCGATATGGACAGCGACCCGTTCATCTTTGACCGTTCGCGTGACCCGCAAATCGACCTGATCGAGCCGGAAGGCGCGGCGCTCGATGACTTCTCCGGCATGAGCTACACTGACGCCTTCGACGCGATGATAGACAAGATGCGCCATGAGTACGCCTTCACCGAATACAAGGACATCGACTGGGACGCGATGATTGACGAGTTCCGCCCGCGCTTTGCCGAAGCGGAAGCCAACAACGACGCTTACACTTACCTACAAGCGCTGCGTGATTTCAGCTATGCCATCCCTGACGGCCATGTGCGTGTACCGCTTGTATTAGTCGATGATTTCCAGCGCGAAACGGGCGGCGGGCTTGGCATCGCTCTTCGCACGTTGGATGATGAGCGCGTGATCGTGAGCTTCGTGACACCGGGAAGCGCCGCCGAACAGTCCGGCATCCAGCGTGGTACGGAGATCATCGCCTTCGACGGTACGCCGATTGACGACGTGATTAACGCCGCTGTGCCGTGGTCGTCACCGTTCAGCACCGACCATGCACGGCGTTTGCAGCAGGAACGCTACGCGACCCGCTTTGTAGACGGCACACAGGTCGAAGTGACCTATCAGAACGAGAGCGATGCCGCGCCGCAAACCGTGATGCTGACAGCGGCGGTTGACCCGGACAGCTTCACCTTTTCAGCGCAGGGCGTATCGTTCTCGTATGGCTTGACGGGCTTTGAACTGCCTGTCGAGTACAATATTCTGCCTGAAGGGGTCGGTTACGCCAAGATTTTCAGCTTTCAGGATGATGCGCGCCTGTCGATTGAACTGTGGGAGCGCATGATCGCAACGCTCAACGCCGCGCAAGTGCCCGCGCTGATTGTCGATATGCGTCAAAATGGCGGCGGCAGTCCGTTCCTTGCGGGGCAGATGGCGGCCTACTTCTTTGACGAGTCGATTATCTACGGCAACGCTGGCACATACGACGAGGAGCGCGACGACTTCTTCTTCGACCCGGCCTACGAGCGCCGCCTGTTCCCGCCGCCAGAAGAACTGCGCTATCACGGCGATGTTATCGTACTGGTCGGCCCGACCTGCGCCAGCGCGTGTGAAGGCTTCTCTTATGCGATGACGCTGCAAGACCGCGCCACTATCATGGGGCAGTTCCCGACGGCGGGCTTGGGCGGCGGCGTTGAGGACTTCATGATGCCGGAAGATCAACGGGTGCGCTTCACAGTTGCGCGGGGCGTCGATGCGGATGGCAACATCAACATCGAAGGTATCGGCGTTGTGCCGACGGTTCATGTACCTGTTGACGAAGAAACCGTGTTTAGCACTGGTGACCCCATTCTTGAGGCCGCGCTGGACTATCTCATCACTGGCGCAGGCAAGTAGAGAATCTGCCCCTCACCCCTAAATCCCCTCTCCCACAAAACGGGGCGAGGAGACTTCTGAACTCCCCTTCGCTCTGGACAAACGGAGTTTGTCTGGGAGAAAGGGTTGGGGTTAGAGGGAACACAAAAGGGCGCAGTGTTTTCACATCGCGCCCTTTTTAATTTCTGTGCGCCTATCTCAGCGATTTCGTTAGCGCTTAACCTGAAGGGTTTCGCTGGCTACGCTCTGCTGCGCCATGTAAGCCAGCGCATCAGCCTCGCTGTCGAACCACTCCACATTGCGTCGTTTCGTAACGGCGGTCAAGACGCGCTCGATCATGCGGCCAGCGTGGCTAGAGCCGACAATCAGCCATGCGATTAGCTTGGGATTGCGATACGGCCCGAACATCGCACCGTTCACCGTCGCGCTAAAGGGGAAATTCGGGTTGGCGAGGATATCCACCAGCACATAAAGTTCTGTCTCGGATTGCTCCAAAATCACGGTGATGGCTTTGAAAGCGCTGTAAACGTCGTCGCTGCTCACCCGGTGATCCCATGACATTTTAATGACTTCGGGGTCATGGAGATGCTCAACCCGAACGGTAGCACTGGTGTTGTTCACGAGCGTCCACTCCCAAGTTTAACGGTACAGAGATAGTTAGGCTGCCTCTGCACCTTTGTATGGCTGATTATGGTGGCAGCGAGCGGTTAGCTGACCGGATCAATCCGGCGCATCAGGCTCGTGATGGTGGCGGCCTTATCGACCTTTTTAACCAGCGGAGAACGCGGTTGTGTCTCGTCCGAGGCGGCATACGACGCGCCCACGAACATGATTAGCCCCGCTTGTTCGAGATGCATTAACGCGGAGCGCATATCGTTTTCGGTCAGCCGGAGCAATTGGCCGATCTGGAGCGCGCTGCGCTGGCGGTCAACCAGCGCCAATACACGCCATTCGGTGGTGTTCAACTGCACGCGCTTAAGCTCAACCTCGCTAATGGTCACTAGCTGCGGCACAACGTCGAGGTTAGGCAGATAGCCCGCAAGCTGCTCCATGCGCCCGATGTATTCGATAATGTTGCTCATGGTCACAGGGATGAAGATTTCACCTTTGCTCGGCAGCTTGTCGTCATCGAAGCGAAACTGCCCGCGATCAACCGACTTGAGCGCATAGATGATGCCCAACGTGCGCTGCTGCACCGTCGCGGCGACATCGTTCGATGTCACGAATTCGGCGCTGATGAGGCGCATCGCCAGCGTTTTCTCGCTGATCGTGCGCCCTTGTGAAAGGCGCTGGCGGACGTTGATGGCGCGCTGGTCGGTCATCTTGGACGCTTTCACCAGCAGCGAGATCAAATCGCTATCGTAACCGTCCATCCATGCGTGGGACATCTCACCCTTGTTGAAGGCAACTTTGGCCAACACGCGCCCACTGCTCATGGAGTGGGTGGGCAGGTTGGAGTTCGCGCCGATCTTGAGCGATTTGAAAATGACGAGTGTGCCTGTTTTCTTGGCAAGGCTCACAAGGCTCGAAATTTGAACGATGTTAAGGTCTTGAAGGCTACCTTCTAGCAACATTGATCGAACCTTTCTCAAGAACCACCCGCAATCATAGATTGCCACTGAGGGCAGTTCCGCACTATTTCGTTATCGTATTGATGATTACAGTGTCATTCTATCAGATTTGTAACAATAGAGTCCTTTTATACCGTTGACACTTGCTTGACGTTTGGTAAAGGATACTCGTTCAGCACAAGTAACATTAATTACTGTGCTGTAATGTGTAATATTGCGGGTTAGCGGAAGAACCCCTACCCCCGCCCCTTCCCCGCAAGAAGGGAAGGGGAGTCAAAGTCCCTCTCCGCTTGCGGGGAAGGCTTTAGGGAGGGGTAAGTGGGGTAAATTGAGGGACTACGCAGGTTGGCGTTCGAGGATACCGTCAATTTCGGCCATCGCATCGGCGGACAGTGGGCCGAACTGCATCGCGCCTGTGTTCTCCTCGACCTGCGTCACACTGCGGAAGCCGGGAATGGGAACGTTTTGAGGGCTGCGTGCCCATAACCATGCTAACGCCCCTTGCGCCAGCGTTCGCCCGCCGCTGCTGAGGATGTCGCGGATGGCATCGAGCTTTTGTAGGAAATCGGGACGCGGTTTGCCATCTGCGAAATAGCGCAGCCATTCGAGGTTACTTTGGCCGCGCACGTCGTTAGCCGCAAGTTGGCTGTTCGCATTGAACTTGCCCGTGAGCAGTCCCATCGCCAACGGGCCACGATTGATGCTGGCCAGATTGAGTTCTTCACACAGAGCGATCATCGGCGCATTGTCATCGAACACATTGATTTCGTGCTGAATCGCGGTGCAGTGTTCACCCTCGGCAAAGACACGCGCCCCGTCGGGATAGTCGGTGCTCCAACCATAGGCGCGAATTTTGCCTTCGCTGACCAGTGCTTCAAGCGTAGCGCGTACCGGCTCGGCCTGATCAACGGGAAAGCCGCCGTCGTGAAACTGGTACAGATCAATGTAATCGGTGTTTAGCCGCCGCAGCGAAGCGTCACAGGCGGCACGAATGCCCGCTGGGGATTTGTCGCTGCCCGTGACCTGCCGCGTGGTTTCATCAAAAACAGCGTTGAACTTGGTAGCGATGACGGCTTTGTCCCTTTTGCCGGCCAGGGCTTGCCCCAATACCCGCTCACTGTGGCCCGCGCCATAAACATTGGCCGTATCGAAAAGATTAATCCCGGCGTCGAGAGCCGCATGAATGGCGCGAAGGGAT
>JACMMD010000307.1 GCA_014379235.1 Anaerolineae bacterium | reverse complement strand
GATCAAATTCGACGCTGGCATTCCGCACCCCTGCCGTCTCTACACTGTACACTTTCAGTTCCGGGTGATGGGTAGTCACAACCGTCGTCACCCGTCGGTTCACCAAATGCGTCAGGATCGCCCGTGCCAGAGCCGAACCTTCCGCCGGATCAGTCCCTGCGCCCAATTCGTCCAGCAGCACCAACGTTTTATCGTCGCACTCGCGCAAAATCGAGATCGTATTCGTCATATGTGACGAGAAGGTACTCAGCGATTGTTCGATGCTTTGCTCATCACCGATGTCCGCATAAATGCCCTCGAACACCACCAGTTTCGCGTCTTCAGCCGGAACTTGTAAGCCGCTCTGTGCCATCAGGGTCAGCAAACCAATCGTCTTGAGCGAAACCGTTTTACCGCCCGTGTTCGGCCCGGTCACCACCAGCACATAGGTCGCATCATCGAGTTCCACATCAATCGGTACGACGTTTCCAGACAACAGCGGATGTCGTGCACCTTTCATATACAAGGTGCTGCCCGGATGACTCGGATTGCTGGGCCGAGGTTTGAACGGCAGTAAAATCGGTTCGGTAGCGTTCAACTGCTCGGCATAAATCGCCTTTGCGAACACCAGATCAAGGTACGCCAGCACCTCAACCGTCCGCACAATCTGCTCTGATTGGTCGCCCACTTCTTCGGTGAGCGCCTGCAAAATGCGCCAGATTTCTTTTTCTTCCGCCAGTTGTAATTCACGCCATGCGTTATTCAACTCGACGGTTGCCAGCGGCTCGATAAACAACGTCGCCCCCGACGAAGATGAGTCATGCACGATACCAGGAATACGCCCCTTGAATTCGGCTTTTATCGGGATAACATAGCGTCCGTTGCGGGTGGTAATCAGGGCTTCTTGAAGAAATTGGGCGTTGGTGCTGGAGCTAATCAGTCGGGCGAGGCGGGTTTGCAGTCGATCATACGAAACTTTCAGGTCGCGCCTTATAAGAGCAAGCTGCGGGCTGGCTGTGTCCAGCACCTCGCCTTTCTCGTTCAGCACCCGCGCGATGGACTCCTGTAAGGCGTTGCATTCTTCCGCCTCGTTGGCAATGTCCGATAGCAGCGGATACGTGCCTTTCATCCGTCCCAGCGTCCGCTTGATGGTGGTCGCGCGTCGCAGCGTATAGCGCACATCCAGCATCGTCTGGGCATCGATCAGTACGCCGCGTGTCGCGTTCATCGCTGCATCGCGTACATCTCTCGCCCCGCCCAGGGTGACATTAACCTTATTTTCGATTAACGTGCGGGCTTCGGCCGTTTCTCGTTGCCAGGTCTGGGCTTCATCCAGATCGCTGCTGGGGAAAAGCTCACGCGCCAACTGCGCCCCGGCAGAAAACGTCGTGTGTCGTGCTAATTGGTCAAGTATTTTCGGCAGTTCAAGTGTCTGCGTTGATTTTTCGCTAATCATTAAAATGTTGCCATTTTCAAGTGAACAATATCTACAATGCGAGTATAGTGGAGGGGTAGCGGAAAATCAATCGGCAGGTTAGCGAAGGGTCAGGAGAGGTTGATATTTACTAAATCAT
>JACMMD010000306.1 GCA_014379235.1 Anaerolineae bacterium | reverse complement strand
TATGCAAAAATACCACATCAAACTGCACCGCGTCATCATCAGGGATAAAGCTTTGCTCGACTATCCAGACGGGCGCGTACTGCTCAAGATGCGGGACGGCTTTTGCATCGCGCTTTTGCAGCAGTTTTTGGTTAATGCTACCTACTTGTACAACATCTACCATAAGAATTTCTCCATCGTCAATCCATAACAGATGGTATTGTAACCATCTCACAGTCGATTTGCCATCGAACTTGAAGCCAGAATACTCCGACTAGGCCACATCCACAATCTTATCGCCAACCCGTTCGGGAGTGTGCAGTGTAGACGGCCATGTTTCCCGTTTTGCTCTACCCTGCTCCGGCTCAAGGATAATCCTGACCGAGCGCTCGTAGGTGAAGTAGTTCCACACCCAGTTGAGCAGCACTTGCAAGCGGTTGCGGAAGCCCATCAGCGTCACCAGATGCAGACCGAGCCACGCCACCCACGCGATAAACCCGCGCAGTGGGATGCGGTTGTATATCAGCGCCACTGCCCGGCTGCGCCCAATCGTCGCCATCGTGCCACGATCATGATAATGAAAGGTTTTCTGCGTCCAACCGCGTTCGCGCCGCAGGATATTTTCAGCGGCTAAAGTCCCCTGCTGCTGCGCCACCGGGATGAGCATCGGATACGGCTGACCGTTCGCGTCCTCAAGATAGGCCATATCACCCACAACGTAGACGTTTTCCCGCCCGATAACCTCAAGCGTTGGCGTAACCGGGATGCGTCCCTGCTTGCCAAGCGGCACATCGAGCATCTGCGCTAACGGTGACGCGTTGACACCAGCCAACCAGATGAGCGTGTGCGTGCCAATCTCGCGCCCATCCTTCAAGCGAACGTTCTCGGCGCTGGCCTCAACGACTGGATTGCTTAACACCACTTCCACGCCGAGCGATTCAAGCTGCTCACGCGCCGCCTTTTGCAGTTCAATCGGATAGGTCGCCAGCAGTTTATCCGTCGCCTCGACAAGAATGACCCGCGCTTTCAAGTTACGGTAGCCGTGTTCTCGCTTGAGGACGTAAGTATACAACTCGCGTATCGCGCCAGCCGTTTCCAATCCCGTCGGCCCGCCGCCAACGACCACAATCGTCGTCAGCGCATCGCGCTCGGCTTCATCTTGCGTCCATGCCGCCTGCTCGAACAGGCGCAAAACGTGGTTACGCAGCAGCACCGCGTCATTCAATGTCTTGAGTTCAAACGCTGCCTCTTGCAGCGCGTTCTGGTTGAAGTAATGCGTTACGCTGCCCGCAGCGACAATCAGGTAATCGTAATCCTCGTGGCGCACTACCCCGTCGCTGGTTTGAATATCGACGAGCTTTTCACTGCTGTCGATAGCGGTTACATCGCCAAGCAAGAAACTCACATTAGGCCGATCATAGAAGATACCGCGTATCGGATACGCGATCTCTTCCGGGTCGAGTCCGCTCGTCGCCACCTGATACAGCAGAGGCGTAAAAGTGTGGAAATTCTGGCGATCTATGAGCAGAACGTCAGCGTTGGTTTTGGCAAAAGCGCGCACGGCGAAAACCCCGCCGAAGCCGGCCCCGATGACAATGACACGCGGGCGATGTTGGATCACCGTTTCACTCATCATGAACCTCGTCAATACTGGAATATGAAACTACCATCATTATACGCACTTGTGATAAAAATCACATTGTATTCGTGACGAAAATCACAAACTTCTTATCTTGGACTTATCGCACCGCATCTTTGAACACGCTATAATGGCGCACTCTAATGGTAACACCTGCCGTAAGTATCACACGGCATCAGGCACTTCATGACCATCAGCCATCTCCAAGACCAATTCGTATCACCGTTTAGCTGGCGTTACGGCTCAGAATCCGTGCGCGCACTCTGGAGCGAAACGTCACAACTATCGAACGTGGCGACGTGTATTCAATCTGCTACTTCTCCCTAAACTGACCCACAAGGAAGCCTAAAAATGTCACGCGCTTTACTGAGCGTTTACAACAAAACCGATCTCTTGAAACTCGCCTCAACGCTGGTCGATCTCGGTTGGGAATTGGTCGCCAGCGGCGGCACAGAGCGCACCCTGCGTGAGGCCAGCGTGCCGGTAACTGCTGTCGAAGACCTGACGGGATTGCCGGAGATGCTCGGCGGACGAGTCAAAACGCTGCATCCTGCCATTCACGCGGGCATTCTGGTGCGCGACACCGCCGCCGATAAGGAAGAACTCGCCAGCTTCTACTATCCGTTATTCGATATGGTCGTCTGTAATCTATATCCATTTCAGGATACCGTCGCGCAAAAAAGCGTCACGCTGCAAGACGCCGTTGAGCAGATCGACATCGGCGGCGTAGCATTGCTGCGTGCAGCAGCGAAAAACTTCCTGCGTGTGGCCGCCGTCTGCGACCCCGCCGATTATCACAAAGTCATCGCTGAAGTCAAAGCGGGCGGGCAAGTTGATCTGCCAACGCGCCGCAACTTAGCCGTGAAAGCCTTCGCCCACACGCGAGATTACGACACAGCCATTCACGCCTTTCTCTCGCGGGAAATCGCCCCCGCTCCGACTAGTGATGACCTGCCTGAACACCTATCGCTTGGTTTTCATCGTATCGAAACGCTGCGTTACGGCGAAAATCCGCATCAAATGGCGGCCTTTTATAGCCGCGAGTCCGCAACTGGCCCGCTCGGCGGCGAAGTCTTGGGCGGCAAAGTCCTGTCCTATAATAACATTCTCGACCTTGATGCCGCGTGGCGCACTGTGAGCATGTTCACCACCCCCACCGTCGTCATCGTCAAGCACCTGACACCTATCGGCATCGCCAGCGCGGACAGCATCGCGGAAGCCTATCCGCAAGCATTCGCCGCTGATGAAGTATCAGCCTATGGCGGTGTGATCGCTGTAAACCGAATGGTCGATGACACTTTCGTGGCAAAGCTCGGTTCGCTGTTCGTCGAAGCGATTGCCGCACCGAACTTCTCACCCACCGCCCAATCCACGCTCAACAACAAT
>JACMMD010000305.1 GCA_014379235.1 Anaerolineae bacterium | reverse complement strand
GGATCGTGTACAGTCCGTAGGCGCTGGCCACGCCGAACACCAGCCAAGTCTGATAGTAGAACTTGAAAATCGTGTTGATGCGTACCCCGAAGTTATCGCGCAGGTACAAAAACTCTGGCACAAGCGTCAGTACCAGCCCGACACCCATCAACAGCAGCGCAAAGCCTGTCGCGGCAGGGTACGTGATGACGGTTTCTGGTTCGGCATCAGCGGTTTTACTCTTTCGCCTGCCCCAACGCAGCGCCGGGAACAGCCTCGCCACCACCAGCGCGATGCCAAAGAGCAGTACCAGCGATGTAACGCCGTATACGATACGCCGCTGTATGAGCGCGGGCAGCACCGCTTCCAAACCGCCAGCTTCATCAATGAAACGCAGCGCACCATCTCGAAGCGCGGGTATCGCCGTCGCCGCGATGACGAACGCCGTCACCACGACCAACAGCGCCAGCAGCACTCCGAGCGCCGTCAATACACCGAAACCATAATTCATCCGTCGCCCTGCGCGCCACGCCTCGACGCCGATAAAGGCACTCAAAATCAGCACGAACGGCCCGAACATGATGAAGTATTGGCGAAACTGCGTCGGGTTTATCAGGTTCGGCAGAACGCCGCCCGCCTGTGAGCGAAAGCTGATGAAAAATGGCAGGTAGAAAACTAGCGTCACCACCACCAGCGAACCGGCCAATACGCCTAACCCAAGCCAGTCAGATATTTTCAGGCGGCCATTTTCGCTACGCATCAGCCGTCGCAACCCATCGGCTGCGGTCAGCACGACCATGTAAATCGGGCCGTCCCACGTATTCAGGAACACCAATCCGCCCAGACATAACCCGTAAAAGATGACTTCGCCGCGAGATGGATTGCGCCACGTCAGCAGCACATTCAGTGCCAATCCGAGCGCCAGCATTGCAAATGGCAGCGCCAGCACATGCGGATGATTATCCGCCAGCAAGAAGCTGAACTGCGGGAACTCGTCAATCGGTTGAACGCCGACGGGCGTACCATCAAGGTTGCGATCTTGAATGATGCGACTGGCGCGGAACCACCACCAGAACGACCATGTTTGTGGGTCACGCACGTTGAGCGGGTTCTGGTCAATAGCATCAGGCGCAGGCAGTTCGCCGCCGTAAACATCGCGTTCCTGCGTATCCCAGAATGCCAACCACCCCGGCGAGGCCGTTTGCGATTGATACGGGAGTTCAATCAACACCGCTTGAAAGTTGCCAAGCAATATCACGAACACCGCGCCAAGCAGCCCAACAAATGCCGCCGTTCCCTGTCCGGGCAGCCTGTCGCGTATGCCTTCGAGCGTGAACTCAGCCCGTGAGCGCACGAGGTTATAGACCACGCCAAAGGTCGTGAGTCCCGTCAACGAGAACAGCAGCGCGATATTCATATTGAAGCCGACGGTGCTGCGGATGCCGCTCAAGCTGGCCAGCATCCCTTCGATGACGTAGCCGAAATAGTAGTAGCTGATCGCGTAGCCCGACATCCAAGGGTCGTTCGGCGGGAACACATCGCTGCGCTGAACTGCGCTCATGAACGCCAGTTCCATCGGTTTTTCCGTGCCTGTCAGGTTGTTCTGATGCGCTCGAAAGATCGCCCAACTGAACAGCAGCACAATGAACAGCACTTCGCCAACGATGACCACGATGCTGTTTTCGCGCCACCACTCACGCCAGTTGAAACGCTCACCGCGAAAGTAGACCGCCAGCCCTACACCAAGCACGATGAACCACGACAGGATGATGTTTCCCGGCGTGTTGTGCAGAAAGCCGAGACTCGCCAGCAGCCAGAAAGCGAAGCCCACCAGCAGCAAACCTACCGCCCGCGCCAGCGTATAGCCGCGATCAGGCAGTCCGCTAAACAGCCGTACACATAACGGCAAAACCGCCGCACCCGCCAGTGTCACCAGCGCCCACCAGCTTAGAACAATGCTACCTTCTCGCGCTAACCAGTCGAACAACACGGTGTTAACCTACCTCTTGTGGGATCGCTTGATCGAACGGCGCAGTTCCAATTCCGGCGTTGCTAAAAGCAGCAGCATCCAATACCGCATCCTTGTTGACACGATAGACAGTAGCTTCGCCGTGATGATAAACCACTTGCAGCAGCCCGACGTCCGCCATCTGATCGAACTTCGCCAGCGCTACGGGCAGGTAATAAGCCTGCTCCAACGTGCTGACGATGATGTAGCTGACATCGTAGTGCTGGAGAATGTTCCACGCTGTCGGAATATCCATTGTCGAGTAGAAGGCGTTGACGTTGGCCACGCGCTGCTGAACAAGGCGCGGCATCGGGTCAAAGGTGCGCTGCTGGCGCTGATGCCAGTTCCAACCGATAACCGACGGCAACCCTGTATAGATCGACACGCGGCTGCCGAAGCGATATTCAGCGGCGGCCTGCCCCTCGATGATGATCGGTGTGCCTTGAATGTTCTCTTGCAGCCAGCGAATCATGTTGTAATCATCATTCAATGCGAACGGCGCACGATCAGGAAATTGTTCGAGTACCGCCGGATCGCCTTCATAATGCACCGCATAACGCATGTAGTCCATGCCATCGAGCGTAAAAGGCATGTCTTGGAGTCGCAGATATTCGATGTACTGCGGGTATAGCTGCAAGTAGTTGCGGCTGTCGAAGCGGAATGTCCTTCCCGGCATCATGCGGTCAACCGCTTTAGAGCGGCTGGCCATCAGAGGATAGAACGCCGCTATAGTCACCAGCAGCGCCGCGATCATCATCCAGCTAGTCCGCAGTTTGTTCGACCAGTAGAACGAGCTTTGAATGACCCACGCGAAGGCTGCGCCGCCAACCACGCTGAACAGCAGCCACGCCTGAATGTAGAACTTGAACACCGTGTTCTGCCGCCCGATGTCACCATCAACGACGATGAACTCCACGCCGAGCGTCACACCTAGCCCAAGCCCCGTCAGCGCCAATACATACTGCATAATGCGCGATTGGCCGGGCCGGAAGAACAGGATGCCAATCCATGCCAGCAGCGGCACAGTGATGAGCGTCACCTGATAGCTGGCCATGGTCAGCACCACGATAATCACCACCGCCGCGATCATAATCACGAATGCGACCATCAAGAACGTCCACTTGCCGCGTAGGGCGCGTACCGGAGTGCTCTTTAGCCAGCGCGCCGTCTCCCACAGCAGCAGCGAGAAGATCAGGAACAGGAACAGACCGTGAATATCGAAGTAGGCCCACAGCGGCGTTCGTCCGCCTTCCCACATGCTGACGCTGCTGTAGATCGCGGAGTACCACGTCGTAAACGGCAGCGATGCGAAGAAGCTGAACGCGACGAAGCCGCCCACTCGCGTCAAGAAGTTGATGACCGAACGGCGGTTGAGCGTGCGCCAGCGCAGCCACCACGCGAACGCTACGCCGAGCGTCCCAAGCACGAGAAAAGCGGGCCAGTCCCATGAATTTGTCGCCCGCACCAGCCCGACAGCCCCCGCGCCAAGCATCAAGCCGATCACGCGCTCAGAGGTTCGGCGCTTATCGTTCGGCGCTAATGTAACCTCGTTAAGCAGGAAGACCATAATCAACAGCAGCATCGGCATGTTAATCATGTGCGCGTGAAGGTCGCCGTACAAGAAGGTGAAGAAGGGCATCTCGGTGATGGCATTGCCTTCGACTCCCGGCGTTTCTGCAAGGACTCGCGTCGGCGCCCAATACCATCGGTTCGTGCCGATCTGAAGCGGATTGCCCGCCGCCATCGACACAATGCCATCTTTGATGCTGCTCAATAGATAGGTTGAGTTGTGAAACTCGTAGCGCACCCGATCAGACAACGAGTTCGCTTCGGCGCGCTGCATCAGCGCGAACATGGTTTCAGCGTCCGGCTGCTGTCCCTCGTGCGAGGTCGCGTACTCGTTGATGAGAAAGTCTTGCAAGCCCGTCGGCGTCGAGTAGCCGCCAGACTGCGCCAGCCCTGTGCCGAATACGCGCACCGTATCCAGATTTCCGAATACCACCGCCAGCAGCAGCGCCGCGATGCCCGCCAGATACGGATTACCTAAGCGCTGCAACACGGGTTCGCGTTCAGCGTCTTCCTCGTCTTCATAGCTGGCGACAACGCGACTACGAACTCGAACGCGCCAGCCTGCCACCACATTAAACGCCACCGAAAACGCCGCGATACCCGTCAGCGCGAACAGCGTCGGGATGATGAGATTGTAGGCAATCGACGGCAGCAAACCGAGCAGCAGCACCGGCGCGCCCACGATGTTAAAGCCGAAGTAGTAGTAATTGAGGTAGCCGCCCGCATACCACGGATCAAGCGGCGGGAAGATCGTACTTCGCAGCACCGCGTTGAAGTAGGCGAAATCCATCGGTTTTTCGCCGCCAAAGCTCGGATGCCACAAATCGGGGTTGCTCAGGCGCACAATCAAAAACGTCAAGAACGCGGCCAGCGT
>JACMMD010000304.1 GCA_014379235.1 Anaerolineae bacterium | reverse complement strand
CACTGCTGTAAATTTGCGCGCCATTTCGCCCGTTCTGAAGGATCGGACGGCGCGGGGATAATCCCGTGCATAAGTGTGCTTTTCCTCAAGTATGATACGGCGACGAAAGCGTATTATTGCAAGCACAGCCGATGTCGGACAAGTGTCTTTGGAATCGAACATCTGATTTCGGCGCTATTTTGCTATAATAACGCCGCCTGAGGCTCGTTTTGAGCGAAGCGGCGGATTGGTCAAGTGTGATAAAACGTTGGCGCATCGGGTTGCTCGGCGTAGTAGTGACTGCCCTTGCAATCTATTTTTTGCTGTCACAAGTGGATGTGACGCGGTTAGCCTCGGCGCTAACGACGGCGCGCTACATCTACCTGCTACCATGTATTGTGCTGCTGGTGGCCGGGTTGGTGACGAGGGCGCTGCGTTGGCAAGTGTTGTTGAGCGGCGGCTTGCCGCTGAAGCGGGCGTTCAGTATCCTCAACGTCACGTATCTGGTGAACGGGCTGCTGCCGCTGCGAATCGGTGAACTGGCGCGGGCTTATCTGGCGACACGTTCCGAGCCGCCTGTCGCGGTCTTCAAATCGGTCAGCACGATTATCACCGAGCGCTTGCTTGATCTGTTAGCCGTGATTGTGCTGCTCACGCTGGCCTTGAGCGCTGGCCCACTGCCCGATCAACTGCGGGCATTCGGGCTGGTCACAGGGCCGATTGCGCTGGTAGGCTTTCTGGTGTTGGTGCTGCTGGCAAAACAGCGCCAACGCAGCGAACGTCTCTTAGCGTGGTTGATGGAACGCATTCCGGCGCTGAGGCGTCTGAATGTGATGGCGTTCGCGGCGCACTTTCTGGACGGTTTAGCGCCTCTGACTCGATTGAGCACACTGGCACAGGCACTCGGTTGGACGGTGCTGAGTTGGGCGCTGTCTGTCGCGGCGGGCTATGTGCTGATGTTCGCGTTTTACGAACGCGCTGATTGGGCCGTGACGTTTATGTATATTGCGGCGGCGGCGTTCGCGGTGGCGGTTCCGGCAGTTCCGGGCAACGTCGGCCCTTACGAAGCGGCGATTGTGCTGGCGCTCAGTACAATGGATGCTCATTTACTGCAACCATTGGGCGAGGCATCAGCGACGGCGGCAGCATTCGCACTGGTCGTACATGGTGTCAATGTGGCAGTGTACGCGGTGACGGGCATCATTGGCTTTATACAAGAAGGCGTATCGCTGGCGCAGCTTTCGCGGGGTGTCCAAGACATCCGCCACCATACGCGACAAGAGATGTAGAGGGTTACGAGTGTCTCAACAGGGAGCGAATGGCAACTCGTCCAGTGGTGGCGCAAACGGGAAACTGAAAATCCTGATGAGCCTGCTGTATTACTTTCCACACCGGACGGGTTTGACGATACATGTTCAGAGCGTGGCGGAAGAGTTGGTTCGGCGCGGGCATGAGGTCACGGTGTTGACGGCGCGCTACAACCAATCGCTGCCGCGTGATACCGTGATGCACAATGGCGTTCGCGTGGTGCGCTTGTGGACACCGCCTGTGACGTTGAGTCGCGGCATGGTCATGCCCGCGTTCCCTTGGGCCGCGCTTGGCTTGATGATGCAGCACGACGTGATTAGCATCCATACGCCGATGCTGGAAACAGCCATGATTAGCGTTTTAGCTGGCATAGCGGGCAAGACCGTTATTTGTACCCATCACGGTGATTTGATCTTGCCGCAGGGCGGGATGAACCGTGTTATCAGCGGCCTGATGCACCAGCTTTTTAACTTCATGGCGCGGCGAGCGGGGCGGTTGATCGCCTACAGCCAAGACTATGCCGATCACTCGTACTATCTCAAGCCGTTTTTGGATAAGGTCACGCCTGTTTATCCGCCGATTCAGATGCCGCCACCGAACCCGCAGCGCGCCGAAGAACTGCATGAAAAATGGTCGCATGAAGGCGGGCCGGTCAT
>JACMMD010000303.1 GCA_014379235.1 Anaerolineae bacterium | reverse complement strand
ATTCCGGTGTATAACTCGCGCTATGTGCTGATGGTTCTGCCAGCGATTGCGCTGCTCATGGGCGTGGGCATTCATCAACTGCCAGCGCGGGCGCATCTGCCGATGCTTGGCATGATCGCAGCGGTGGGCATCTTCACGCATCAAGCGGGCTTTCTACCGCTGCGAACCCCGCATCAAGAGATGTTTGACACGATACTTGAGCGCTATCAACCCGGCGATTTGATCTGGTACAACCCGCCGATTGGCGCGATGGGCAGCCTGCTCTACGACGCCGAGCCGGAATACTATTTAGAGTACGTGTTTCCGCAGCTTCGGCACGAGATGTTCGTGTGGGACGCGGATACCCAGCTAACCGATACGGATACGATTCGCCGTGTATGGGATGTGCGCCCTTACTGGGTGACTGTGCCCGATGAAGCCGTCGGCCCGCTCACCAATGGCCGCGTCCTCTCGGAGCAGTATGACATCGACGCTTATGCCGTTCGCCTGTACGAAGCGCCGCCGCTCGACCAAACGCCGATTCAATTTGGCGACCTGTTCGAGATGATTCCCGGCGGCACAAATGGGACGACTTACCGCATAGGCGATACTGTAACCGTAAAGATGTGGTGGCGTGCGCTACAACCGCAAACGCGAGATTACTCTTATAGCCTTCGCCTAGAAGGTCTTGAACGTTTTTACGGTTACGATAGATTTCTTATCGATACAGGCTTAGAAGCCGGCGGCAGACCAACAAGCCAATGGCTGCCTACTGACGAGTATGCGCTAACAACAGCAGAATTTACAGTTGACCCATTCACACGACCCGGCGAGTATGACCTTCGGGTACTCGCCTATTATTGGGAAGAGCCTACTCCGCTTCCTACTCAAGACGCTGACACAAACGATATGGGAACATTAGTCGCCCGAATCACAATAGAACGGTAGCAAATAGACTGCTAAACTAACCCTCATGAAACGTTCAACCCTTGCATTCTTTTTAGTGGGTATCGCGCTGTTTGCGGCGGCGATGGCCTGTAACCTCACCGCTGAACGGCCACCGACAATCGTGCCGCGGGCGACTGATACGCCGCTGCCGACCATCGGCTACGCGACCCTCAGCCCGACGGAATTACCACAGCAGGTTTCTACGCCGTTCGTGCCATCCGACGCCAGTCTGATTAACCTGCTCAATCAGGTCGAAAGTGACCGCCTATTCGTGCATGTTGATACGCTGCAAGCCTTCGGTACACGCCACATCAACTCCGGTACGGGCCCGACTCAAGGCATCAACGGCGCGAACAACTACATCACCAGCCAGTTCGAAGCTATTGGCGCACAATCGAACGGCAATCTGCAAATATTCCCGCAGGCGTTCGAGGTCGATTGGGCCGGCGTCACCACGATGCAGGAGAATATCATCGCCATCATTAATGGCAATGAGGTCGGCACGGGCGCGATCTTGATCGGCGCGCACTACGACAGCGTTTCCAACGACCCCGAAGATGGTCTGGCCTTCGCTCCCGGCGCAAACGACAACGCGACGGGCGTAGCCGCGATGCTGGAAATCGCCCGCATTATGGCCCTGCGTGAACATCGATCAACCATCATCTTTGTCGCATTCTCGGCAGAAGAACAAGGCCGTTTGGGCAGCATCGCGTTCGTGCGCGAATACGTGCAAGCGCAGCAAATCCCACTCGACGCCGTGATTAACCTCGACATTATCGGCAGCCAGACCGGCCCCAACGGCTCGATCAACGATGGCGAGATTCGCCTGTTCTCTGCCGGGCCAAACGACTCGGCTTCGCGGCATTTAGCGCGCGAGATCAACCTGATCGCCTTCAACAACGTGCCGAATATGGTCGTCACCATGCAGGACGCTGAAGACCGCCCCGAACGTTACAGCGATCATATGTCGTTCAGCAACGTCGGCTATCCGGCAGTGCGCTTCATCGAGGCGCTGGAAGAATCCTATCGTCAGCATACCGACAGAGACACGCTAGACGATGTGCAGTCATCTTACCTGACCGACGCTACGCGCACCGTTCTCGCTGTGACAACCGCATTGGCTGACGGCCCGCGCCCGCCGCGTAACATCGGCCTGAACCAGAACCTTGACAACACACGAACGCTGACGTGGGAGCGTGTGCCGGATGCGGCCAGTTACATCATCGCCCTACGCCGCCCCAACTCGCTGATTTACCAGCAGATCGAAGTCGGTGAAACCAGTGTCACATGGGATCGCTTCGTCTCGACAGAGTTCGTCGCGCTGGCGCTGGCCGCGAAAGACCGCTCCGGCCTGATGGGGCCGCTGTCGGAAGAGGTAATCATCCCGTGACCGACGAACTCGACCCTATAGCCCCCGAAAAGGCCCGTGCCATTCTGCAAGCCGCGCTGCGAGAGCATCTCGGCGAGGAATGGGAAGACGAAGAAAACGGTTGGTCGAAAGTGACCGGCCACGACTACATGACGCGGGTGACACGCGGGCGCGTCAACCTTGATTTTTACGTTGATCTACTCGGCAGCGTCAAAATTGAAAAGAGCGAGATTTCGCCCGTTCAAGAGAGCGGGCGGCTGCTGGCATGGGTATTCCTGCTGCTGTCGCTGGGGATCGCGGTGATGATTGCGCGGGCGGTGGGCTGGCTGTGAGCGACGGCACATCTGTAGGGGCAAGGCGCGCCTTGCCCCTACCACGTAGCCGCTGGCTGCTATTACTCGTGATCGTGGTGGTGATCGTCGCAGCGCTGCCCGTGCTGACCTTCCCACTGGGTCGCGATCAAGGCGAGTTCGCCACGATTGGCAGCGGCATCCTCGACGGGCGCATCCCTTATGTTCAACTGTGGAATCCCAAGCCGCCAGCCGTGTTTTATACCTACGCGCTGGCGATGGCCGCTTTCGGTCACACGACAATGGCGCTGCGGGCGATTGATTTGCTGATCGTGCCGATCATCTGCGCGGCGCTGTATTGGCTCGGCAAGCGTATCGCCAATGCGAACGTCGGCTTATGGGCGGCACTGATCTTCCCGACGTTTTACTTCTCCGAAAGTTTCTGGACGCTCACGCAAAACGACGGCATCGCCATTCTGCCGATGGTGCTGGCGATGGTGTGCATGTTCAAAGCCAGTGATAGCGACACAAAACGCGGCGCGTTGTGGGCGTTTGGCTGCGGCTTATTGTGCGCGCTGACGCTGTGGTTCAAGTACCCGTTTGCGCTGTTCGTGCTGGCGCTGGTAGTTGGTTATGTCGTCCTTATGCGGGCAACCCCTTCCCCCAACCCCTTCCCCGCAAGCAGGGAAGGGGAGCAAAGTCCCTCTCCGCAAGCAGAGAGGGATTTAGGGAGAGGTTCACGCCAGCATTTCT
>JACMMD010000302.1 GCA_014379235.1 Anaerolineae bacterium | reverse complement strand
TGTCTACCGCTCACCGATTGAAAAGGTGCTGTACGGCGGCTATATCGGCAAGGACGGAACGCTGCCCGTTGGCGACCTTGAGATCGGGCGCGTCATCAACGACGCGGGCATCATTCGCGCTGAGGACGGCCAATACGTCGTTTCATTCATGTCGGCGGGCGAGATCGAACAGTCCACCGAACCAGCGTTGTTCGCCGTGATCGAGAGCATCCGCGTCTATCAAGATTACCTGCACCCGCGCCAAGAGATAGTTCTCGGCGGCGACTCGTATCGCATTGTGCCCAACCAATACAATCATGGTCTGGTTCGCTACAGCCTTGTGCCCTTGTTCACCGAGCCGCGTGCGGACGCACCGTTTGTAGATAACCCGGTTCGCCGCAGTTCGACGTTTGGGACACCGTATTTGATGCAAGGCGCGATGGTGCGCTTCTGGCCCATCGACGATCATTGGGGTCGCATCATCTGGGACGACGACGAAGATGATGTGTTCACCTACAGCGATTGGACTTTCGGCTTTGAGGACGCGAACTGGAATCAGTGGAACGTTTTCACACGCCAAGATATTTACGTTCGCATTGACGATTTGCTGCTGCTGGGCCCGCGTCACACGTTCCCGATAGACTATGTGACCGATGTCGCCAACCCTGTCGATAAGTTCATCATCATGTATGTGCCGCGCCGACAGCTAACGCTGTTCGAGGGCAACGTGCCGATTTTGAAGACGCCGATTGTGCTGAACATGGACGCGACCCCACGCGGGCGTTTGTACGTCAACCGTGTGTTGATGGCGCGCAACATGCCCAATTATCCCGGCGTTCCGTATACGAACTTTCTGCATGATGGCAACGAGTTGAATCAAGAGGGCTTCGCTATTCACGGCGCGCCGTGGCATCTGTGGAACGAGACCGTCACCGAGTGGGAAACCATCCGCCGCTATTCGCACGGCTGTATCAATATCCCCAATTGGACAGTGCCGATTGGCAACTACGAACTTCCGGTGGATGAATTCATCTTCCGCTGGATTAGCGGCTTCCCGCGTCCGGGACAGGATCGGGTACATTTCACGACGGATACCGTGCGTATCCTGTCGATGAACAACCCTTATTCGGAAGTCTTCGACTATTCGATCTTCGATACGATGCGCTTTACGAACACCAATTGGGGTGATATTCTGCGCGTGTGGGAAGAAAAACCGCTCGACGCGCCGGAACGCTTCTTCATCAATCCCTATAATCGTGACAATGCGGCACTACTGAGCCTTGATGCGCCAACGGGGCAAAACGATCAGACTGAATCCTGATCGAAGGTACAGTGTGCGTAATCTGACTTAATGATAAACTCCTCAATTGTGAGGAGTTTTTTTTAGTAGGGGGTTTCGGTTATGGATGTACTTGGCCCGGGACACATCATCCTGCTCATCATTCACATCGTTTCGGCGGGATTGTGGTTCGCGCAGTTTCCGCTTGATTTTGTGATGGGGCGCTTGGTGAAAACCAATGAGGGCAAACCCAGTGAGGCCGCGCTGCTGGTCGCGCACTTGCGGGCTGGTACGGTTCTCGGTCAGATCGCCGGCCCGCTCGTTTTGCTTTCGGGTTTAGGGCTGCTGGTGGTGTGGCATTGGGGACTGTTCGGCTTGACGGCGACGACACCTGTATGGCTGATCGTCAAGCAGGTTGTCTACGTGATCTTGATGGGCATTGTCGGCGCGGTGATTACGCCCAACGCCAAGCGCATTGGAACGCTGGTCACCGAACTCACGCAGGGTAAGGATGCTAGTCCGGTGACGCCTGATATGCGCGCCGCTTACAGTCGCATCATGTTGGTTTCGCGTATCACGGGACTGCTGGTGCTGCTGAACATTATCATTGGCAAGTTTGCAGGCCCGCCGAGCTAGTTGTCAGTCATCAGTTTTCAGTCGTCAATAAGAATGGCAGGCTCTTTTCATAGTGAGCCTGTTTTGCTTTAATGAAAGTGTATTGGTAAATAGGGGGAATGATGCCAAACGAATATCATCTCGCACAGGTGAACATCGGGCGCATACTCGGCCCGATGGACGGCCCGATCATGGCCGATTTTGCAGCATGGCTTGACCCGATCAATGCTATCGCGGATAAAGCGCCGGGGTTCGTGTGGCGGCTGCAAACCGAAGCGGGCGACGCGACTGCGCTGCGTGTGTTTGGCGAAGAGTGGATGCTGATTAACATGTCGGTGTGGGAATCGGTGGACAACCTGTTCCACTACGTCTATGCCAGCGAACATGTCGATGTCATGCGCCGACGCAGTGAATGGTTCGAGCGGCTGCAAGAGGCGTTTATGGCGCTGTGGTGGATTCCAGCGGGGCATATCCCAACGCCGGAAGAAGCCGAAGCCAAGATTACCTATCTGCGGGAGCATGGCCCGACACCGCTATCGTTCACGTTCAAAAAGCGCTTCACCGTCGAGGAGATGCTGGCGATGGTGACTGAAT
>JACMMD010000301.1 GCA_014379235.1 Anaerolineae bacterium | reverse complement strand
TTCACGCGGCGGGCGTTTTGCCGATGGACGCGGCAGTACGCGGCGGTATCCTTCCCGGGGTGCTGCCGAAGTCATTCCCCTATACGCCGGGTACAGCCTTCGCGGGCGTGGTCGAAGCAGTCGGCGCGGATGTGACTGATTTTCAGGTCGGACAGGCGATTTGTGGCCGCGCTCCAAACGGCACATACACCGAATACGTGACCATCTCCACCAACCCGCCGAAACTCGATTTCAATCGCGTCGGCTACAACGTAGCGGCTGCGATTATCCCGTTAGCACTCAAGCCGCAATCGCTCACCTTTGATGAGGCCGCCACTCTCTCCGGCGGAGCAACCACCGCATGGAATGCCTTATTTGAAGATGGCGACCTACAAGCAGGGCAGCGTGTTCTCATTCATGGGGTGGCTGGTGGAGTCGGCTTGTTCGCCGTCCAGTTTGCCAAGTGGAAAGGCGCACAGGTCATCGGCACAGCGTCCGCCGCCAATGTCGAATTTGTACGTTCGCTCGGCGCGGAAACCATCATCGACTACACCGCGACACCATTTGATGAAGTGGTCAGCGAGGTGGATTTTGTGCTAGACACCATCGGCGGCGACACACTAACGCGCTCGATGCACATCACTAAACGCGGCGGCACACTTGTCTCGGTGGTTGGCGAACCCGATCAAACGTTAGCCGAACAGCTTGGTATCCGCGCTATCAAAAACGCATTTCTGCCCAACAGCGAAAATCTACGCAAAATCGCAGCGCTGATCGACACGGGACACGCGAAACCCACTATCCAGCAGACTTTCGTGCTTCAAGATGCATCCCGCGCTCACGAACTGGTCGAGACCGGTCACGGGCGCGGGCGTATTGTGCTGCATATCGCGGATTGACGCTTACTTGTAATGCTTAGTCGGGAAGGGATTGCGCTCGTGGAAATTGCTCTGATGCCAGTAGGGGTAAATCATCTCGCGTTCGCTGGCGGTGTCCAGCTTGGCCATCTGTTCGGGGGTTAAGTTCCAGCCCACCGCTTCAAGGTTCTGGCGTAACTGGTCTTCGTTACGTGCGCCGATGATGATGCTGGATACCGTCGGGCGCTGCAAAACCCAGTTGAGCGCGACCTGCGCGACGGTTTTGCCCGCTTCGGCGGCAACCTCGCTCATCACGTCGATCAGATCGTAGAACTGCTCTTTAGGCATTTCTGGCCCTTCGCCGCCGCCCTGAGCGATACGACTGTCGGAAGGCATCGGATTATCGCGGCGGAACTTCCCGCTCAGACGGCCAGCGGACATCGGACTCCAGACAATCGTGCCGACATTCTGGTCGAGCGCCAGCGGCATCAATTCCCATTCGTACTCGCGGCTGACCAACGAATAATACGCCTGATGTGCAGCGTAGCGCGCTAATCCGTACCTATCAGAGACAGCCAGCGATTTCATCAAGTGCCAGCCGGAGAAGTTCGAGCAGGCGATATACCGTACTTTGCCGCTCTGAATCAGATCATCCAACGCCCGCAGTGTTTCCTCAACAGGAGTCTTGGCATCAAAACCATGCAGCGTATAGATGTCGATATAATCGGTCTTAAGCCGCCGCAAGCTGCTCTCAACCGAGCGCAGCAGATGAAAACGCGACGAACCCACATCGTTCGGCTCGTCGCTCATGCGGAAGGTCGCCTTCGTCGAGATCAGAACCTTATCGCGGCGGCCTTCAATCGCTTGACCGAGGATTTCTTCCGACTGCCCCCGCGAATAAACATCGGCAGTGTCGAACAGATTCGCGCCCGCCTCTAAACAGATATCGACCAGACGGCTGGCTTCGTCAACGTCGCTGCTGCCCCACGCGCTGAAGAACTTGCCCGCGCCGCCAAATGTCGCTGTGCCAAAACTGAGTACCGGAACGTTAAAACCAGAGCCACCAAGTAATCGAGTTTCCATGTTTTCTTCCCCTCTGTATTGCGTTATTTTAGCCTCAAGGCACAAAAAACAAAAACCTGACTAGAGGCTACCCTATCAGTCAGTCGCAAGCTCTTAACGTCCCGCATAAGTCGGAACTTTGCGAAACACGCTTAAGCCATGACTTTATGAATCGCCTGAACAATCCGCGCCGCGTCGGGACGATAGGCGTTCTCCAATACAGGAGCGAATGGCACAGGCACATCGGCGGATGCCACGCGAATCACGGGCGCGGTCAAGTTGTCGCCGCAATGTTCCATCAGGCCCGCCGCCAATTCCGCGCCCACGCCGCCCGTTTTCGGCCCTTCCTCGACGATCACCGCGAGACCCGTCTTGGCCACCGATTCCGCAATCGTCGTCCAATCAATCGGTGACAGGCTGCGAACGTCGATGACTTCGGCCTCAATGCCCTGTTCGGCTAACGTTCGTGCGGCGTTCAGGGCTTCATGAGCCATCAGCAGCCACGCCAGAATCGTCACATGCTGGCCGCTTCGCAGCACGTTTGCCTTACCGAGCGGCACCGTATAATCCTCATCGGGGATGTCGCTGCTGCCATCAATCGCGCCCGATTCAGCCCGCGCCCCTTTCGAGCCGTACAAGAGTTTATGCTCGAAAATCAGCACAGGGTCATCGGAACGAACGGCTGACTTGAGCAGACCCTTCGCATCGTAAGCATTAGATGGCGCGACCACTCTCAAGCCGGGAACACCGATGAAGTAGCGCTCCATATTTTGCGCGTGCTGCGATCCACGCCCCGTCGCCCCAACCGGAGCGCGAAAGACCACCGGCACGGACAGCGTTCCGCCGGACATATAACGCAGTTTGGCAGCGTTGTTGACGATTTGATCCATCGCCAAAAACAGGAAATCGCTGTACTGCACGTCGGCAATCGGGCGCATCCCCATGATGGCCGCGCCAACTGCTGCCCCGAAAAAGCCTAGTTCAGAGATTGGCGTATCCAGAACGCGATCAGGGAATTTCTGCTCCAAGCCGAGCGTGACGGTGAACGCCCCGCCAAACCCACCGGGAACGCCGATGTCCTCGCCCATGCAAAACACTTTCGAGTCGCGCTCCATCTCTTCGGTGATGGCATCTCGCAGCGCTTCGGCAATACTCTGTCGTTTCATTATGCAATCTCGCTGGCGTAGACATCGGTTGTCAGGTCATCAATGGTCGGTTCGGGCGCAAGTTTGGCCGTCTCGACGGCGGATTCAATCATGTTGTCCACACGCGCGTCGATGGCATCGAGTTCGCTTTCGAGTTCGTCCACCAGTGCGCCACGCAGCATGGCAATCGGGTCACGGCTGAACCAGTATTCCTGCTCGTCTTTGGGCTGATAGTGGCATGGGTCGCGCCGTGAATGTCCTGTGCGGCGGTAGGTCAGCAGTTCCAGCAGAACCGGTCCCTCACCGCGTCGGCACTCGTCTGCGGCGCGCTTGGTCGCTTCGTAGACCGCCAATATGTCGTTACCATCGACGGTTTCGCCGCGAATGCTATACGCTGACGCACGATCAGAAACGCGCTTGACCTTTGATACCTTATCAATCGAAGTCGATGCGCCGTAGAGGTTGTTCTCGCACACGAAAACCACAGGTAGCGACCAGATGCTGGCGAGGTTGACACCCTCGTGGAAAGCGCCCTCGTTGGTCGCACCTTCGCCGAAGAAACAGGCCACCACCTGCGAACCTTTCTGCATCTTGATGGCCAGCGCCATCCCCGCCGCCAGTGGGATACCCCCGCCGACGATGGCAATCGCCGGAACCATGCCCTTGTCGATGTTGCCGATGTGCATCGAGCCGCCCTTGCCTTTGCAGCAGCCCGTCCCTTTGCCGAATAATTCGATCATCATCTCGTCCGGTGTCAGCCCTTTAGCCAGCGCATGACCATGCGGGCGATGGGTCGAGGTCAGCAAATCATCGACTTCGAGCGCCATGCACACGCCAACCGCACATCCTTCCTGCCCCTGACTCTGATGGATCGTTCCCGGCATTGCCCCTTCGAGAAACAGCAGCTTGACGCGCTCCTCGAACTGGCGAATGAGCTGCATCCGCTCGTAGGCGTTCAGCAGAAATTCAACCGGATATTGTGCGACTGAACTTTCAGCGAGTTTCATAGTCATAGTGTTAAATACTCTCGATCTCTTGGACGACCTTACTCAAAAATTTGGCAGCGTATTTGCCGTTGACCACGCGATGATCGGCGGACAGGCTTAACGAGACACGCCGCTGGATAACTACTTGACCATCTTGCGCCCACACCACAGGCGCGATTTTACCGATAGCGAGGATAGCCACTTCCGGCGGGTTGATGATCGCCTGAAACGATTCGATGTTCTCCGCGCCGAGGTTGGTAATCGTCAGTGAAGCCGCGCTCAACTTCCGTGCTGATGGATCGCCCTGCCGGATAGCGTCAACACGGCTTCTAATCTGCTCCGAAATCTGCTCCAGCGTCAGCGAAAGCGGGTTGTCAACAGGCACGATATACAGCACATCATCCACGTCCGCCGCCACGCCAATCGAGTTCGGGTTGAGCGTCAACTTATCCCCGTCGAAGCGATAGCGCATCCGCTCGAAACTCCGCAATGCACGAGCCGCCGCCTGCACAAAAAACGCATCCCACACCAGACGCGGTTCGGACGCAGCCCGCATCGCCGCCATATGTTCAGCGTTGGCCGATGTCGTCAGGTAGAAGTGCGGCACATTCTGTTTACTGTCCTGCAAGCGACGCGCAATCTCGCGCTGTGTTGCCGTGAGCGCTATGCTGTCCGCCTGCACCGTTTGACCCTGACGGGCCGCTTTGTTGCGGGCGAAAAATGATGTCTTGTTCGGCGCGATTGTTGGTGCTGGTACAATCACGCTGCTTTGTAGGGGCAACACATGTGTCGCCCCTACGTCCCTTGTGGGTGCTGTGACGACTTCTTTTGGCGCGGACAACTGGCCAGTCGCCCCTACATTTTCAACAATAGCGATGATCTGACCCACCGCAACCCGTTCTCCCGATTGAACATGAATGACGCTCAATGTCCCCGCCGCAATGGATTCAACGTCCATTGTGGCTTTGTCGGTTTCGATTTCCAGAAGCGGCTGACCTAAACGAACGGGCTGTCCAACATCGATCAACCAGCGAACCAGTGTCACTTCATCGTCAGTGGTCGCCAGATCGGGCATTTTGATTTCAACTTGCATACGTTTTATCCATAACATGCTCATGTAGGGGCGACGCATGCGTCGCCCGAACTCGATTAAATGAGTGTCTCATGCGAAATGGTCAATTGATGTGTCGCTAAAAACTGCTCCACTTGCACGGCAGTGAACACACCCGCAGTCGTGCCTAACCCTAACGTGGCCGATGCACCGAGAATGCCGCCATAGGTCAACATCTGCGGCATATCCCAACCACGTAGAATCCCCATGACAATGCCCGCGCTAAAACCATCACCGCCACCGGATGGGTCAATCGTGTCCACCTTGAAAGCGTCCGCCTGCCATAAGTCATGACCGTGCAGCGCTAACGTCCCGCCGCTGCCACGAGTGATTATCACGGTGTCCGCGCCGCACTGCTGCAACGTCCGTGCTTGTTCCAATGGCTCACTCAAACCCGTGAGATTTTGCGCCTCGTCATCGTTGGGCACAAAGTAATCGACATAGGGCAGCACCCGTTCCAAGCCGTTCATGCCCTTTTGCTGATGCGGAATCACCACATCAAGAACCGTTTTCACGCCCTTCTCACGGCAGAATTGCAGCAGATCACGCAGTTCATCCATGTCGATTCCCGGCAGCACGAACAGCCCGCCGAGATACAGCACCTTCAATCCCGCCAACCAATCGCGGTCAATCTGCGAGATCGTGAGCGCCTTGTTCGCGCCGAAAACGTGAATGAAACGCCGATCTTGGCCGCGCACCAACAGAATCACGGTTTGCGACGTGGGGTATTTATCAACATAGCGAATGTGCTTCGTGCCCACGCCAAACTTATGCAGTTCATTGACGACAACCTGCGCCGCCGGATCACTGCCTAAGCAGCCAACCGCATCAGCCGCAATCCCCTGTTTGCCGAGATTGATGGCCACGTTCGACGCACAGCCGCCAGCCGTCGCGGGTAGTGAATCTAGGGCAAGAAGCTGTCCTTCTTCCGGCAAAGCATCCATCGGCCCACAAATAATATCCGCCACCATAATTCCGGCGCACCCAACATCATCCATCCTAAAATACCCTTCATGTATTATTGGTAAGGGCAAGGCATGCCTTGCCCCTACACGATCTAATTTGCCTTGCCCATGCAGCCAAGCAGTTCCATCTTTTCCAATGTCGCTTCATACACCGCTTGCCGCCCCGCGACCATCACATCTTCCGCGCCGCCCATACCCAGCAAGCGATGTGGATTGGCCTCGGATGTATTTAGCGCCCCTCGAACTGCCGCTAAATAACGCTGCTTCAAGACCGTTCCATAGTTGACCTTAGCCACGCCAAGCGCTACCGCTTCTCGCAGCGAGTCGTCACTGATTCCCGTTCCGCCGTGCAGCACTAATGGAACATCTACCGCCTGACGAATCGCAGCGATACGCTCAAGATCAAGCGCACGACGACCTTGCAGCAGTACATGAACATTGCCCGCGCTGATGGCCAGCAGGTCAGCGCCCGATGCGGCGACAAACTCCGCCGCGCCTTGCGGGCTGGTTATTTCGCCGTCGTGTTCCGTTCCAAACGGCAGCGTACCGAGTTCGGCTTCAACCGCCACGCCATGTGCGTGAGCAACCTCGACAATCGAGCGCACCCGTTTGGCATGGTCAGTGCCGCTTTCGCCTTCAAACGGTACAGGCATCACCAGATTAAAGCCCGCCGTGACAGCGCGCCTTACCCACTCATCGACAGGGCATTCGTTGAAGATGAAACCAACCGGCACATTGGCCGCTTCCGCCGCCGCTTTACCGAGCGCACCGTACCATTCCAACTGCTCGGCTGCGATACGGTCAGAGGCACTCAAGAACTCGCCGTTGAAGCCGATAATGATCGGTGAGCGGCTTTGCTCGGCGGCGTCGATGACACCGCTTAACGACTCAAAGTTCCAACTTTCGAAATAACCGACGGCATATCCTTGCCGCACAGCCGCCTGCATCATGTCATTTATGGACGTTAAAGGCACGAGGGAATTTTTCCAATATTGAACGTTTCACATTTGCCTATGACTATAGCAAATTTGCGCGGGACAAGCATAGCCCTTACCGCCCCAAGTGCCTATAATTTATAGGAGTTCTCAGTTGTCAGTATTCAGTTTTAAGTCAAACAAATTTAATTTGACCCCGTTCTTACTGACCACTGATAACTGAAGCCTGATTACTCTATTTAGGAAACCGATCATGCAAATTGTGTTGCAGCACGTCAGCGTCCCACGCCCACCCGGAGAAGAAAGCGCCGAGCGCGCCCGTCAATTTTATGGCGGGTTGCTTGGCTTGACGGAAAAACCCGTACCGTCAACGATTACCCATCTCGGACTGGTGTGGTTCAAAATCGGCGCGGAAACCGAACTCCACGTCTTTTCAGAAAGCGACAGCGATACCGCATCGGGCCGTCATTTCTGCTTGAATGTGGGTGATGTCGAAGCCATGCGCCAAGCGTTAACCGACGCTGGCTACGAACCGTGGAATCCCGAAGCGATTCAGGGCCGCCCGCGTTTCTTCTGCCGTGATCCGTTCGATAACATTGTTGAGTTCACGCAGATCGTGGACGATTACATGAAGTTCCAGAGCGGCGATTAGGCGATCACTGCATCACGGGCAGCTTGAGGTAATCATCCGGCACAAACAACGAGCCTTCAGTAATGCCTTCTGGCGCGACTTTTTGCAGCCGTTGATCGAGTGTCGCCGCGTTGATTTTGCCGGAAAAATACGACTTAAACGCGGCGGAAACCTGCCGAACGGTTTCGGCTGATTCATGCACGAATTCCAGCCGATAATGCACGATGCCGCTCTGCACCATCTGGTCGAGATGACGGCTGGCGACCTGGGCTTGCGCTCCGAAAACGGTGTTGCGACAGCCAACGTCCGCCATCACCGGATGGTTGCGCCCCTGAACATCTTGCAGCGCGACCTTGTGCTTTTCACATGGATGACCGCAGTCTAAAAAGCTCGTGCCGTTCGATAAGAAGCGACAAAAGACGCAGTGTTCCGTGTGGAAAACGGGCAGATGATGATAAGCAATCACCTCGAAGCGTTCGCCACCGATGCTCTGTGCTAGCTGGCTGATCTGGTCGGCGTTCAGGTCGTGCGTCGGGGTGATCGTGTCGATGCCGAGCTTGAAGTA
>JACMMD010000300.1 GCA_014379235.1 Anaerolineae bacterium | reverse complement strand
TCAGGCTGTCAGCATCGCCGCGCCAGAACAACTCCGGCTGCATTGATATGTGATGCTGCTCATGCGCCCGAACACACCCCATAAAGCGATCACGGGTCGCCTCTGTCTGTTCTGATGATCCAAGATATGCGAGGCGTTCGTGTTCATGGGCGAAAAGATATTCGAGAACTTGCCGTGTCGCCTCGACATAATCCCCTGCTGCGTAAGAAATGTCATCGCCGCTGGACTCGCGTCGTCCGACATAAACAAAGGGGAAATCCTCGGCAAGGAGTCTGGTGATTTCGCTGCGGTCAACCGCATGGCCGAGCAGTACGGCCCCGTCGGCCAGTTTGAGGCGATTCGCTCCCTTGCCATAGATGTGCCCGTGCATCTCAGGATCGCTGGCTGCGGTGCTTAGAAGTAGATCGTAGCCCTGCACAGCCGCTTCTTCTTCGATACCGATCAGAAACGGATAGTAGAAGTTGCGCGAATCAATTGGGAAGATGGACTCGAAGGTAAAAACAGCGATGAGATTATTGCGTCCGCGTGCCAAATTACGGGCTGACGGATTCGGAACATAATCCAAAGCGCGCACAGCCTCCCAGACACGCTGCTGCGTTTCTTCACTGACGCGGATAGCGTCACCAACCCGATTGTTCAGCACAACCGAAACGGTTGCTTCAGAAACACCAGCGTGTTTTGCAACATCGGCGATACGGTATCTCTTTTCCTTCTTCATCCACAAAATCTCTTTGATTAACCGCTTTATCAAAATACCCTATTTGAGTTCGAGTTGTCAAGCAGGAGTTATCGACTGTCTCGTTAGACAAGTTCTTCGCGCAACTGTCCAAGTATTTGGAGACTGCCCATTCAGGATGAGATGACTGTGGTATCCTCGTGCTTATCGGGTAGGAACGGTTTGCGAACCGCACCTGCTCAACTAACATTAACGTGAGCATCATCATGGGGCATTTTGGCACACTGCTGACTCAAGGGCTGAAGAGTATCGCCGCCTTAGAGAAAATCGAATTAACCGATCTTCAACATGAAGTGGGCAAAGAGATCGGTGTCAGCGTGTGGACGCTGTATAAATGGCGCAATGGCACGTCCATCCCCAACGATGACCGGACGATTGCTCTGTTAGCCCGCGCATGTGTCCGGCGTGGGCGAATGGATCGTCAGTGGCTAATCGCCTATCTGCATCCCACCATTTACAGCAATAAGCCAGCGTTGATGGACGAGTTGTTCCCTAATGCCAGCTTACGACATGTTATCCACAATCTGCCACGTCGCCAGCACCACCGGCTCATCGGGCGTGACCGCGAACTAACCGAAATCCGAAATTTTCTGTCGCTGCGCCACCGCGTCGGCGTGGTCTGTATCAGTGGCGGCGGCGGTGTTGGCAAAACGGCACTGGCGCTCGAAATCGCTCATTCATGTTACGAAGACAGCGCCGAGCAGCCGCCCGAAGAGAGCTTCTACGCCGTGATCTGGGTCACGGCCAAGACTGTGGAACTACTTCCGGCAGGGCAAGTACAGCGCCAACCAACCTTTAGCGATCTGGACGGCATTTATCGGGCGATAGCTGGTCTGCTGGACATCCCGTTGATCTTCCGTACAGCGACCCAAGCCGAGAAAAATATCATCGTGACGCGCCTGCTGGCCGAGAAACGTATCCTGCTGGCGCTCGACAATCTGGAAAATGTAGACGACCAAGAATTGATGATCTTCCTGCGCGACCTACCAGCGCCAAGTAAGGCGATTGTCACGACCCGCCATCGAATTGACATGGCTGCGCCGGTCTATCTGCATTCGCTGGATGAGGCCACAGCACATGAACTGGTGGCGATGGAGTGCCAGCAGCATCATCTGGCAATGGACGATGAACAAATCAAGACGCTTCTACACCGTACTGGCGGACTGCCCTTGGGCATCATCCGCACGATTGGACGTATGGCCTGGCGCGGCAGTAACGTTGAAACGGAAATCCGCCATCTTGATGATCCAAATAATGAGATTTACGACTTCTGCTTCGCCAAGACCATCGCTCTTATTCAGCCCGGTGCCGCTTACTGGCTGTTCTTGACTCTAGCCGTCTTCGCCGCCGATACCAGCCGCGACGCGCTGGTGTTCGTGTCTGACTTGGGTCGACTGCCCGCTGACGAGGGATTGAGCGACTTAGAAGTGCTGTCGCTGTGTCACAAGAATGGGGATCACTTCGGGCTGGAACCGTTGACCCGAACGCAAGCCCTTGCCGAACTGCGGCGACAGCCTGATTTTGCAGCCGAAGCGCGTGAACGCTGGCTGAAATGGTATCTGAACTTCACGGCTCGTTATGGCGGGCGTGATGGGCGGGAAATGCACTTGCACTACGATTATCTTGAGCAGGATTGGAGTAACATCCTCGCCGCCATGCACTGGTGTATTGAGCAAGGTCGCTACGATGACCTAATCGTCTTCTGGAATAACGTGCGCGACTTCACCCATATCTATAGTTTCTGGGCAGATCGCCTCAACCTGCTCAATTGGATGATCGTGCAG